>JAHJDP010000043.1 GCA_018831195.1 Candidatus Eisenbacteria bacterium
CCGTCGGATCCGCCGATGGGGTTTCTGCTGGAGGAGGATGCCGAGGGGATGGCGGGTGGTCTTGATGAAGATAATGGCGCAGCGGAAGGTGCTAATCCGGATCCCTGGATCCGGCCGCCTCCATAGCGGATCCGCCGATTAATGTAAATGTTCCTATTTCCAGGATCGTGCAGGATGTCAGCCTGATCGGGATTTCCGGTTGGGTTCGGGGGAGAGGTGTGTCTGGGAAGATCGATCGGAGGGTATTATTGTGCAAGGAAGACGCCATCATGGACCGGATGAGTGGGGATTCGCAGGGGGAACAGGTCAGGAAAGGCTCTCAGAGCAGTCTTTTCAACACTTTCGAGACCGGTTATCATTCTGGTGGCTGCTGCGCGAGGGCGGGCTGGGGTAAAAAGGGGCGTTGGAATTTCCTATTGGCCTGCCCAGGCGGAATCATGATGGGCGCTACAATTGGCTGCGGCTCTTTTACTCCAGATAAAGGACCCAGATGTCGTATTTCCACGCGAAGCCCGAAGGAACGGCGCCACTAAAACTTATTGCTCTGCCATCAGGAGACCATTGAGGTGATACTTCAGCGTCTTCGCCAAATGTCATCCGTGTCGGATTTTCTCCGGTCGCGGACACGACCCAGATGTCATAGCTGCCAGATCTATTGGACGAAAAGGCAATCTGGCTGCCATCAGGCGACCAGGCTGGCTGGGCGTCATCTGCTGGATCAATTGTAAGTTGGGTCGGATTTTCGCCCGTCCGAGAGACTATCCATAAATTGTAACTTCCATCTTGCTGGGAGTCGAAACATATTTGATTCCCGTCTGGAGACCACGCCACCCTTGTAGGGAACCAACCCTCAGGAAGAAGCTCTTCTGGCATCCCTACTGTAGGAGATACAATGTACGCTTTCCGCTGTTCCCATTGATCTGGTTCTGGATCATAGGCCATATAGACAATCTGATTTCCAGCCGGGGACCAAGAATAAGTTGAAATGTGATACTCTTCGTGACGCCATAAAAAAGCGGATGTCGAACCCGGGGTCGGATCTATCACTCTGAACTCGTTCACTCCATATTCCGAAGTGATGAAGGAAAGCTGATTTCCACCCGGAATTCAGGCTGGTCTTAAAGCTCCTCCCGATTCGTCAGATAATCTTGTTGGCTCACCGCCGTTTGTGGGTATTCGGTAGAGCTCTTGGCTATATTGATCCGTATAGTCTGCTTGGAATACAAGATTGTTGCCATTTGGGGACCAGCATCCCTCTCTTGCACCCACCCTTCGTAGGGAATGGGTTAGCTTGGCTAGAGCAATGGTCGTTGCACTAACAACATTCGACATCTCCGACCAATTGAGTTCATCATCCGCCGTCTTGATGGCAAAGAAATAGGGGGTTTCAAGTTCCAAATTGTGAACTATGTAGGCTTCTTCGCGGCCGGCAACTCCAGGCTGAAACACATCATGGACTCGGGTCGCTTCGTTCCACGAGTCCTCGGTTATCTGAGCTTCAGAATATCTAAGGTCATACTCGAGGGCCAAGCCCACATATCCATTATCGCCCGGGGATGTCCATGTCAAGGAAACGCTGTGCCCAATGGCGTTGGTTGCATTTAGATCGAGCACCTGCCCGGGCGGAAGATTGTCTTGAGCGGGTGTTACGCTCACGACATTCGAGAGCTCGGATGCATTTGATCTATCATCAAGCGTCTTTATACCAACAAAATACGCTCGGCCGGTCTCTAGATCATTGATGGTAAAAAATTCATTGGTATCCACTGATCCTGGCCTTGGAACCCCTTGAACCCTATGAGCTGCGGCCCAGTTTTCCTCGGATATGGGTCCGAAGTCATAGCGAAGATCGTATTCCGCTGCTTGTCCTATGTCCCCATCGTCACCCGGCGCGGTCCATATCAAAGTCGCGCTGGTTTCGTCAAATGAAAAGATTTCAAGGTCGTGGATGGCACTTGAGGCTATTGTGTCTCCAATAGTCGCGGTTGCTATATTGGATAGATCTGACCAATTAGGTACCTCGTCTGCTGTCTTTAGGCCAAAATACCACTTGCCTAGACCCAATCCCGAAATCTCAAGATGCTGCATCTGGCCAGCTGGTACGGGTTCCGGACATGACGCCACAATTGTCGTAAAATCCCAAAAGGTCTCAGTGATGCGAGTCAAAGAGTAGCGGAGATCGTAATGGGAAGCTTGACCCACAGAGCCATCATCGCCCGGCGCTGTCCAATAAATAGTAACTCGATCCTCCGCTGCTGGTGCTGTAGCTAGGTTATGCACCGCGGCTGGCGGTGTTGTATCGGAATAAGTTGGTGCTGTGCGTTTGTCTTCCGAACAGCCGACTGCGAAATAGGCGTGAGTGCATATACACAAAATGCGTCCTGGCATTTGATACCCCATGCGCTTACAAATTATTATACTCAGCCCAGGAATCTCGTTAGTTCTATTCACATTTCTATTAACGTTCTGATACCGCGTGAAGGCTTTTGGCGCGATCTACGCTTTATTATTCTCTCCCCTTCTACGCCATTCTCTCATATACGCGGGAAGTGAGACAAGGACTTCTTACAGATTCCACTTGTTGCTAGCCCGAATAATTCATGATTGTTAAAGACAGAAAGGCCCCCGTGTGTTAAAAAGTAGTTACGAAGCTGCTTTCCAAACACAACGGAGGCTTTTCATGTGTGTTCAGAATAAGACAAACTGTATTTTATTTCCAGAACTTTTTGCCAAGCCAATCCACGCCAATTTCGACCAGGATCTTGCCAGTTCCGACGGCGGCGCATTGCTCCTCAAAGCGGCTGACCGGCGCATTGGGCTCACCTCGGCCATGGGTAACTGCCTCTGGGACCGCCGGCAAACCAGCAAAGTCAAACATGGACTCCCGGAGCTGCTTGCCCAGCGTATCTTCAGCATTGCCTGCGGATACCCTGATGCCAACGATGCTGCCCGTCTCGGTCATGATCCGATCCACAAGATGCTCATCGAACGAGATCCGGTCAAGGGCCTTCCTTTGGCCTCTCAGCCAACCCTTTCACGTTTTGAGAACGCCGTTACCCGCAGTGATCTCTTGTCTCTTGGAGAGGTTTTGGCGGACAAAGTCATTGCGCGTCACCGGCGACGGTTGAATCGCAAAGCGCGCCGCATCATTTTGGATCTTGATGTCAGCCATGACCCCACCCACGGCCAACAGCAGCTGAGCTTCTTTCATGGACACTACGATACCCGCTGTTACCTGCCACTTTTTGCTTTC
>JAHJDP010000044.1 GCA_018831195.1 Candidatus Eisenbacteria bacterium
CATTTCGAGCGCATAACGAGCTTTTGAACCTGTCGAGAGCGCTTGTCACGCCCCCCGCTTTTGTGGGAGAATGGTGGCGTTGAGAAGACGCGGGCGGGCGGGGGTCGCGCCAAGCACCCTCGCAGGTTAAAATAACGTTAGGTGTATAGATTTAAAATTGACGAATTATGAAAATTAATATTCGCCTTTCATTCATGATTTCTTTGGCCGCGCTTGCAGTTGGTCTTTTGTTACTCTGTTTTCATTGGATTGATGGCCAGTTCGGAATCTCGTATCATCGCAACGGCAAATTCTTTTATGTTGCCATGACCACGCTTCCGGCTGTTCTTGTGATTTCCTTTTCTTCACTGGCTATTGGTGTTATCCGGGCTCAATCGCTCGCATCTAGATACAAGATATGGATTTCTAAATCTGAAAGCATCATCAGCGCAGCCGGAAAGATCCTTGGAGCATTTGGGGCAATACTTTTGATAGTATTTCTCGCACTATTCCTTTTTTACATTGCCTGGGGCCTGACTTTTGTATGGCCAATAAACCGAGGTCTTTGAGGCAATGATGCAAGGTCCGCGAATGAAGGAAAAGTCATGAATTCATGCCGGCGGCTGCTTGGGATGCTGATAACCCTCACCATTCTGGTTTGTGGCGCGTATGCGGACGAAATTGAAATTTCCTACGATGACGGGACACCGGAGGGTTATGGTGGCGCGGGTTCTGAAACAGGTGTTGCTGTTCGGTTCACGCCACCATCCTATCCGACGAAAATTGTAGCCGTGAAGCTCTACCTTTTTGAATTATCCACGGACTGCGGGGGCGGTAAGGTCTGGGTAGTTGATGACGATGGCCTCAATGAAACGCCAGGGAGCTCACTGTTTGGGCCGGTGAGTCTTGGCGTGATCGATTCGACCGGCTGGCTGGAGCTTGAAATTCCCGAAGAAAGCCAAATCACCATATCAGACGGGGAGTTCTATATTTGTCGTCTCGATTCGATAGATCCGCGCGACTGTACTTCAATTGGCTTGGATGACAGTGCCACACATGCGGATCGTCAGTGGTTTTATGGGAGCGGAATTTGGGTTCCCTTTCCGGAACCAGCGAATTTCATGATTCGTGCCCTAGTGGTAACTGGGAGTGTTCCAGTTGAATTGGTTTCGTGGGGTAGTCTCAAAGCTAGTATGTAAATATCGAACACCTAACGAGCTCATGAACCCGACGAGCGCCCTTGTCACGCCCCTCGCAAAGTGAGATCATAGTGGCGCGATGTTGGGAGTAGGCGAGGGTCGCGCCAATGACCCTCGCGGGTTATGAGAACGTTAGAGTGACAGGAACATATAATTCGAGTTTTAAGTTTCGCACGATTCGTATTGATCACCGTGGTTCGTTGTATCGCTAAGCTTGATAAAGCATTGTGGTTCCAGAGAGGATTGACACTAGGAAGACCCAGGTGGTAAAATAGTTAGCCTGAACGGAGACGATTGTGCGGCTCGACGTGCAGGTTCTTCCGGGGAGGTGATGGCCATGAAGCAAGGTCTCTTGCTTTGCGCGATCATGCTATACGGGACTCTACCTATGGGCGTGCAAGCCGATATGCTGTGGGTCCCTGATAATTACAGCACAATTAGTCTCGCCTGCGAGGAAGCGGTTGCTGGCGACACCGTTGCTGTGTTGGCGGGGAATTACGAAGAGAGCGCACACGTGAAACCTGGAGTGAGTGTAATCGGTATGGTGCCAGATTCCACGGCAATTCGGGTTGAATCCAGTGATCCCTATGGGCCATTTATCTTGCTTCCGGGTACCGAGCCTGTCCTGATTAAGAATATGAAGATAGTAGGCGGGCCGAACTCAGCATTTGCGAACAATAACCCCAATACAACAATTGAGCGCTGTCTGATTACAGCTGGGGAGTTCTATTCGTATCTCGGCCTACTGTGGGAGAGCATCACATTCAGTTCCTGTTTCATAGGTTTTAGTGCAGGGTTCGGAAACCTCTTCTATCTGCTGAATCCGGTCACAGTCTATATGCAGGACTGTGTGATCATGGGCGATCCATTTAGTAACTGGTGGGCGATTCCTGCCGGGAGTCAGTTCGAGATCGAAAACAATACAATTCACGCGCGCATTGGGTTCGAGTTTGACAGCCCACCAACGACCGAGTTCACTCTCCGTTTTACAAATAACATTATTGAGGAGGTATTTTGCAGCGACACTCAACCCGATGTCCTCGAGTGGCGATACAATGATATTTTCGGGTTCGGAGGTTTGCCTGACTGTGGCGATCGGATCGGCAATTTCTCGGCCGATCCGCTGCTCTGCGATCCTGACGGGCCGGAAGCGGATAATCGCCTGGAGCCGGAGAGCCCATGTTTAGCCGCCGGTGAGAACGGAGAGGACGTGGGCGCGCGGCTGGGGATCTGCTGGGATCCTGCGGGAGTCGAGGATGAACTAGCATCCGTCCTGCCCCCTCGACTCTGGGCCTATCCTAATGTAATTGGCAGGGCTGGTTGCACGCTCGAGCTCACAAGACAATCCGTGACTCTGCCACCTGCTGTCGGGGTCTTCGATGTCCTCGGCCGCCGATGCGCGACTCTGAGACTGTCGCCACGCGCCGGCGCAACCTTCACGGCGCGCTGGCCTGGAACCGACGATCAGGGTCGGAAGCTCCCGGGTGGCGTGTACTGGTTGCGACCCACTGGAAGAACGGACGTCTCGACGCGAGTGCTTATAGTAAAGTGACAGTGTTATTGGATACGCGCTATCCCAGAACTCGGACAACGATCTTACGATTGACGGGCACTCTAACGAACTTTTGAACCTGACGAGGGCCATTGTCACGGCCCTCGCACAAGATTATTATAGTTGTGCGACGAGAGAGTAGGCGAGGGCCGCGCCAAGGACGCCTCGCAGGTTAA
>JAHJDP010000045.1 GCA_018831195.1 Candidatus Eisenbacteria bacterium
GCAGGTACAACAAAATAGTGGATTCTGCGCGGCATGATCTTCCCCCCTGGAAGAAAACGAGTAATAAATAGGATTAGCACGCATCGCCATCCTGTGCCATTGGTCAGCGCGTGAATTGGGCGTCCTTGGCATTCCATCGTTATGTTCATTCGCAAGTATGCGCAGCGCCGTCACGCCAAATCCTTCCTTTGACGCCATAATATTCGCACATTGCCATGGAGATCACAAGAGAAATTGCTCAGACCGAGAGGGAAAAAGTCTGACAAATTGGATCAAATACCTTTTGCATCAGTGCTGAGGCGCCGGGCGGAGCCTCACCAAGGCTCGACTGAATTGGATTGCAAAACCATTGCAAACCAGACCAGTGGGCTTACTATTATACCAACGCAAAGAATTGAGCAAGAACGGGAGCAGGTCAGGGTTAGAACGGAGGCAGAGCATGATCGTCATTGAGTACCTATCCGCCCGAAGGAACGTCTCTTGTTTTGTAATCTTACTTTTTCTAGTTATGGCTAGTCCATTTGCAGCTCATGCTCAGACGGATCAACGCTCTTGGACTTATACAAAAATAGCAGATATCGATACTGATCTACCCAATTGGGCTCCAGGATATAGCAAAATATACTTGGAACCCTCTATTAGCGACGATGTCATTTCATTCAGATGTTCTTTTGGTGGAGGTGGGTGGCCATATTTCTGTGTCTATACAAAAGCTTTAGATGGAGACTTCACAGCACATGTTGATAACACTACTCCGATGCCTGGCGCAGAGGCGTTTTTCTGGGGTGTAAACGGACTTTCTTTTAGCGATGGGTTGATGGCATTCGTAGGAACATGTGCCAACCCATATAATAGAGGTATATATAAAAAGCATATGGCAAGCAACGATATCGATATCGTGATGAATGCGGAGACTGATATTCCTGGTGGGGTTGGTAAATTTCACACAGGGCTTCATGAAATACCATCCATCAATTCAGAAACAATCGTATTTTTTGGTGCCGGCACAACTGAGATCTATCAAGAGGGTATATATGCAGAAGTGAATGGCAATTTGATCGCTGTTGCAGATCTCAATACAGAAATGCCGAATCATGTTGGCATCAAGTTTGACGACTTTGACATACGTCCATCAAGTGGCGGCGACTATATAGCCTTCTTTGGACTTGATACTGTATCCGGCGCTAGAGGCGTATACAGGTACTCTGTCGAAAATGATCTGATTGAAATTGTTGCGGATGAACTAACAGATGTCCCCGGTGGCACTGATAGATTTGCCAGCTTTGACCGGCCTGTTATTGATAGTGAAAACTACGCGTTTTGGGGTGTTGAACAAAATACTGACAAGCGTGGATTGTTTACGTATCTCGATGAAGATCTTGGCGCTGTGGCAATGACAGGAGATTCGATCCCAGGTGCTCCCGGCAAATACATTGGCGCGTTTGGCCCAGTTTCCATTGATGGGCGCGATGTCGCATTTATTGCAGAGGAGGCTGGATCTTCTTCGTATAAAAGCATCCTTGCAAAGAAGGGAGACGTTCTTACCAAGGTCATAGACACCAATGAGTACCTTGACGGGAGAGCCATCAGTGCATTCGTGATGACACGCCAGGCACTGTGTAATGATAAGGTAGTGTTTTTGGTGTCATTTGTTGATGAGACTTGGGGAATCTATCTGGCTACTCTTGATGCAACTCCAGCGGAGGTTCCAAGCGCCGATATATCAACGGTCCCAATCCTGCTTCGACCGAGCCGACCAAATCCCTTTGACGGCAAAACTACGCTGTCTTTCGCCCTGACGAAGGCCTGCCAGGTCGACCTGTCGCTATATGCCACGGATGGCGCAAAGGTTGTGACATTGATCGACCGCATGATGGACTCCGGTCGGCATCGGATGGAGTGGGATGGTCTTGATCGAAACGGTAAGCTGGTACCAGCCGGTGTATATTTCATTAAATTACGCCAAGATAAGTATGTCGCTGTAGACCGTTTGGTGCTCCTGAAATAGGTCAGAGGGTCTCTATTGCAAATCTTGTCCGAACCGGCAATATTTTGGAGAAACGTGGCCGTGACGTTGACCACTGTCGACAGTCTAAGCTCATTGAGATGTTCCACGGTATCGAGTCCGCAGTGGGCGGCGCTTTCGGAGGTTCCAGTGCGAACTAGAAACGGTATGGGCACAAAATGAAATGGGGCCGTATCGTGCTTGCCGCCGTGGCGGTCCCTATCGCCGACATGCTGGTCATTACGCTGGTGGTGACCGCCTATGCATTCATGCTCGCTTTCCAGGCCCGAGGGGCGCCGGACCAGGCGCGGATCACCCAGTTCGCCGAGCAGTTCGGCCGTTCTTCATGGTTTGTGATTGGGGTCATTCTGACGTTCCTTGCGGCGGCGTGGGCGGCCCGCGGCGCCCATCGCGCCGCATGGCGCTACGGGGCCGTCGTTGGTGTCATCGCCGGCATCACCATGTTGTTCCCCGGCTTCACCATCAGCCCACAAACTCTCGGTGAGTTCGCCCTCACGGCTGCGGCCGGGGTGCTGGGTGGTTTGCTTGCCGGGAGAGCCGGGAAAGGTGGCCCGTCAAAGAGAAATGCCCATGGGTGAAGATAGTATCGGGCTGAATCCGATGAACGATACGTTATGAAAAAATCCGGCGCCTCCATCCAATTCTCGCCCACCGACCTCACAAACTATCTTCAAAACCCGTACATCACCTGGATGGACCGCCTCTATCTCGAGCACACGGACGGAACACAACCCGACGCATCGGCCGGCGAGGCCATCCTCATCCGGAAAAAGGGCCTTGAACACGAGCGCAATTTCCTCGTTCAATTAAAGGCCGCGAAGAAGGATCCTCTATCTGCGAGCATGTCAAGAATCTAGTTGAAATATTGTAAAAGACTCCCCGCTCATTTTAGGCCGCTTTCAAAAGGTCTTTCTCCTCCTCCAAGAATTCTTGCTCTATTGAGTTAATGACCTCGTTGATATCCAAATAATCCTTTACCTTCCTGAATGACTTTTCGCAGTGTATGAGAACCGCCGCCAGCCAGCGCTGCCGCATTTGGCTGCTGCGAGCTCGTTTAACGTTCTTCTCGCAATCCCTCACCCGAGAAAAAATGCTTTCAATGGGATTCGTTGAGTAAAGCGTTTTACGAAGCAAGGCCGGGACCTTCAGACGATGAGCCAATAGGAAATTCCAACGCCCCTTTGCGCATGATATCGCCACGCCGATATCCGGCCGGCTGCGTCTCGGCGACGGAGCCATGTGCCAAGTGGAAATAATCGATGATCTTGTAGCCCGGATCTACGTTTCCCAGCGGGAACCGATGACCCTTCTGCCCGGCAGCCGGATCCATATTGAAATCGACGGCCTTGCGGGAAGCAGAGAGGCTGAAGTCCTCTCCGTTCCACCGGCTCCGGGA
>JAHJDP010000046.1 GCA_018831195.1 Candidatus Eisenbacteria bacterium
GGAAAGACAACACTAACGTCGGCGATCACGATGTATTTGGCGAAGACGGGGCAGGCGGAAGTACGTTCCTTCGACAGTATTGATAAAGCGCCGGAAGAGAAGGCGCGAGGTATTACGATTGCGACAGCGCACGTCGAGTATGAGACGGATCATCGTCATTACGCTCACGTTGATTGTCCTGGGCACGCCGATTACATCAAGAACATGATCACGGGCGCCGCGCAGATGGACGGAGCGATTTTGGTCGTATCCGCCGCGGACGGTCCGATGCCGCAGACGCGGGAGCACGTATTGCTGGCGCGTCAGGTGAACGTGCCGTTCATCGTTGTCTACATGAACAAAGTGGACATGGTTGACGACCCGGAGTTGTTGGATCTGGTGGAGCTTGAAGTTCGGGAGTTGTTGTCGAAGTATGAGTATCCCGGCGATGATATTCCCGTGGTTCGCGGGAGCGCGTTGAATGCGATGGAGCATCCGGATGATGATGCGGCGACGGCGAGCATTCCCGAATTGATGAAGGCGCTCGATGAGTATATTCCGGTTCCGAAGCGCGATGTTGACAAGCCGTTTTTGATGCCCGTAGAGGATGTTTTCTCAATTACGGGACGCGGTACGGTGGCGACGGGGCGTGTGGAGCGGGGCCGGGTGAAGGTTGGCGAGAAGATCGAGCGTGTCGGGATCACAGAGACGAAGGAATACGTGGTCACGGGCGTGGAGATGTTCCGGAAAGTATTGGATGAGGGTGTCGCCGGCGACAACGTGGGTATTTTGTTGCGCGGTTTGGAGAAAGAGGACATCGAGCGCGGGATGGTGTTGGCGGCGCCGAAGTCGATCAAGCCCCACAAGAATTTCAAGGGTAAGGTTTACATTTTGAAGAAGGAAGAAGGCGGTCGACATACGCCGTTCTTCAATGGTTATCGGCCGCAGTTTTATTTCCGGACGACGGATGTGACGGGTAATGTGACGTTGCCCGAGGGCCGGGACATGGTGATGCCGGGCGATCATGTTGAGATTACAGGGCAATTGATCACCCCGATCGCCATGGAGAAGGAGCTGCGGTTCGCGATTCGTGAGGGCGGTCGCACGGTGGGTGCCGGCGTCGTCACCGAAATTATTGAGTAATGGTCAACCCGGTATGATTCTGATGTGTTTGTAAGAGAAAGGCCGGTTATAAGGAGTGAAATGGTGAGGGGCCAGAAGTTTCGGATCAAGTTGAAATCTTTCGACCACCAGATCCTGGATCGTTCGGCACGGGATATCGTTGAATCGGCTCGCCGGACAGGGGCTATCACAGCGGGTCCCATTCCATTACCGACCAAGAGGTCGGTCTACACCGTGCTCCGGTCGCCGCATGTGGACAAAAAATCACGAGAGCAGTTCGAAATCCGGGTCCACAAGCGGCTTATTGAAATTACTCAGTCGAATCAACAGACCCTGGAGTCTTTGATGAAGCTTGAGTTGCCGGCTGGTGTGGATATCGAGATAAAATCCGACTAGGGAAGTTCTCAAGTCTAAACCACGAGAGAGATTCCAAACGAGGTCGTTAGGATGAATACTTTGATCGGTAAGAAAATCGGAATGACCCAAATCTACTCGGAGACGGGAGAGCTCAATCCGGTAACAGTACTGGAAGTGGGCCCCTGCCGGGTCGCGCAGGTGCGAACTCCAAAAGTAGATGGGTACAGTGCCGTTCAGCTCGGTTACGGGGAAATCAAAGACAAACAAATGAACAAACCCCGTCGCGGGCATTTTGACAAATGGGGTGTTCCGCCATCGCGCCATCTAATGGAAGTTCGATGTGAGCCGGAAGCCCACAAACCCGGTGACACGCTTTCGGTCGAAATGTTTAAAGTGGGCGAGCTGGTGCACATTATCGCGAGATCCAAAGGACGGGGATTTCAAGGTGTTGTGAAACGGCACGGCTTCCATGGCGGCCCGGAAACCCATGGTTGCAAAACCCATGACTCCCCTGGATCGATCGGCGCTAGTGCGTATCCCAGTCATGTCATGAAGGGGAAGAAGCTCCCGGGGCAGATGGGAAATGCCAGGATCACCATCAAAAATTTGAAAGTTGTTGGTGTTGATACAGAGCGCAATCTTCTCATGGTCAAGGGATCGGTACCCGGCGCAAGGAACGGAATCATCATGGTCCGGTCCACCGGGAGAATGGCGAAGAGGTAATTATCATGGAGGCAAGGATTTTTGCCCCTTCCGGCAAAGAACTTGGAAATGTCGAGCTGCCGGAAGATATTTTCAGCGGACCCGTGAAAAAGCACCTCATTTATGAAGTGATCAAGGGTCATCTGGCCAACCAGCGTCAAGGGACAGCCAAGGTGAAAGGCCGGGGAGAGGTGCGAGGCGGAGGCCGCAAGCCTTGGAGGCAGAAGGGTACCGGCCGGGCTCGCTCTGGAACATCACGATCCCCGATTTGGGTTGGCGGCGGGCGGGCTTTCGGGCCGAAGCCGCGGTCCTATAACGTGACCTTGAATCGCAAGATGCGCCGGCAGGCCCTGCGGTCGGCTTTGATCGCCAAGGCCAAGGCTCAGCAATTGGGGATCCTTGAGGATCTTTCTCTGCCGGAGCCAAAGACGCGGCATGCCTTCCAAATGTTGAAGTCGATGGGTTTCGAGGGCCAGCGCTGTCTGTTGGTGATTGAACAATATGACCCGATGGTCCTCCGGGCCACGGGCAACCTCCCCAAACTCCGCGTGACAACATGGGAATGGATGAACTGCCATGACGTGGTAAACACCGACCAGGTTTTGATGACAAAAGGAGCCTTGGGCAAATTGGCGGAGGCGAAAAAATTATGACCGATGCGCGCACGATCATCATCCGACCCCTCATTACTGAGAAGGGCTCTAAAATTCGCGAAGAGGGAAACCAATACTTTTTTGAGGTCCTCTCGCGTGCAAATAAGATCGAGATCAAGCAGGCCGTAGAAGAAGTGTTCTCGGTGGACGTCGTCTCGGTGAGAACAATGGTCTTCCCCGGCAAACCCCGGAGACTTGGTCGTTTCACGGGGCATACCAGCCAGTGGAAGAAGGCCGTCGTCGGGTTGAAGGAAGGGCAGACGATCGACGTGTTCGATACCGTCTAGTAGGCATTTCACGCAAACACCCGTTACGGCGGGAGGGTTCAACGGAATGGCTCTAAAGAAATTCAAACCGATTACCCCCGGACTGAGGTTTCGGACCGTCGCTGACTTTAGTGAGCTGACGAAGAAGAAACCCGAGAAATCTCTCATAAAACCGCTGAAGCGGTCGTTCGGACGGGATAATCATGGGCACATATCCGCCTGGCATCGCGGAGGCGGGCATAAACGCAGATATCGGATCATCGATTTCAAGCGGAAGAAGCGAGGGATCTCCTCGAGGGTCATCGCTATTGAATACGATCCGAATCGGTCAGCTCGTATCGCCCTTCTTCAATATACCGACGGGGAGAAATCTTACATTATCGCTCCTCTCGGCGTGAAGATCGGGGATGTCCTTGAAGCGGGACCAGGCGCGGAACTCCGGGACGGGAATGCATTGCCCCTTGTGGAGATTCCGCCTGGAACGACGATTCACAATCTCGAGCTTTCCCCCGGCAAGGGTGGACAGGTGGCGCGAGGCGCCGGCAGTGGCTGCCAACTGCTCGGGAAAGAGGGCGGCAAGGCGCAAGTCAAGTTGCCGTCGGGCGAGGTGCGAATCTTCGAATTAAGTTGTTACTGCACTATCGGCAGGGTCGGCAACCCGGATCATGAAAACATTGTCATTGGAAAGGCGGGCCGGTCTCGTTGGCTCGGCCGCCGGCCCACGACGCGTGGTGTTGCCATGAATCCGGTGGATCACCCGATGGGCGGCGGTGAAGGGAAATCCTCAGGAGGGCGTCATCCGACAACTCCTTGGGGAAAACCGACCAAGGGTTTCAAGACACGCCGTAACAAGCCATCGGATCGACTGATCGTCCGGCGGCGCACTAATTGATCCGGCTTTAAGAGGAGCATTTAAGGATGGCTCGTTCCATCAAAAAGGGACCCTTCGTAGATGTGAAGCTCCAACTAAGGATCGAGGAGCTGAATAACACGAGGGAAAAGAAGGTTCTAAAGACCTGGTCCAGAAGATCGACCATCACTCCGGAGTTTGTCGGTCATACTTTGGCTGTCCATAATGGAAACAAATTTATTCCGATTTATATCACGGAGAACATGGTTGGTCATAAACTCGGCGAGTTCGCATTAACCCGGACATTTAGGGGTCACGCGCGCTCGGACAAGACGGTAAGGCGCTAGAGGAACCCCGAATAGGGGGAGGCAGCTGGATGGAAGCAAAAGCCATAGCCAGGTACGTCAGGATTTCACCGCGGAAGGCGAATCAAGTCCTTGAGTTGATCCGGGGCTTGCCGGTTGACAGGGCGGAAGAGATTCTGCAGTACACGCAGCGACCCATCGCCAAGACGATCGGCAAAGTGCTCAAATCCGCCGTGAGCAATATGACGCAGGCGGATTCGGAAGTCGCTATCGAGTCGCTGTATGTACAAGAAGCTGTTGTTGGAGCCGCGCCGACGATGAAGAAGATCATGCCGCGGGCTCGTGGCCGCGCCAATCGGATCTTGAGGCGCTACTCGCACATTCGTATCGTCGTCAGCCCTGATGAAGACGGGACTAAAGCCAAGGTTTCTAAGAAATCGAAAAAGGCGGGAAACGCCAAATAAGCTTGGAGGATTGAACGTGGGTCAAAAGACCAATCCTATCGGTTTCCGACTCGGTATCACGCGCACGTGGGACTCGGTCTGGTACGCGAAGAAGGAATACGCGACCTATCTCCGGGAAGATCTCATCGTCCGCAAATATCTAAAGAGCCGCCTGGCCAACAGCGGTATCAGCAAAATAACGATTGAGCGGCAGAAGGACAAAATCGATTTAACGATTTTTACCTCCAAGCCGGGCATGGTTATCGGAAAAAGCGGCGCCCAGGTCAATCAGCTCCGTGACGAGATGCAGCACCTGACGAGCAAAACGATCACCATCGATATCAAATCGGTGGAGAATCCCGATGCCGATGCTCAGCTGGTTGCGGATCAATTGGCCAAGCAACTGGAGATGAGGGTTTCTTTCCGGCGGGCTATGAAGCGAACGATGGCGAATGCGATGCGTTCCGGCGCCAAGGGAATCAAAATTCAGTGCTCAGGCCGTTTGGGCGGGGCTGAAATGGCGCGCCGTGAACAGTATCGTGAGGGGCGGGTTCCCTTGCATACGTTACGGGCGGATATTGATTACGCCACGTCAACGGCCATTACAACATTTGGGACCATCGGAGTTAAGACCTGGATCTTTAAGGGTGAAAAGTTTGGTACTGAAACTGAAGAGAAGCCGGGTCGGCGATTCTAGGACGAGATCCAGGGGAGATCTGAAAAATGTTAATGCCGAAAAAGACCAAGTACCGGAAGATGCAGCGGGGACGGATGACCGGCGCCGCGCATCGGGGTTCCAGCCTCGCTTTCGGAGACTATGGGCTCAAGGCAATGGAACCGTTTTGGATTACAAATGTGCAGATCGAAGCTGCGCGTGTCGCAATTAACCGCCGTGTCAAACGAGGCGGAAAAATGTGGATCCGGATCTTTCCCGATAAACCGATTACCAAGAAGCCCGCGGAGACACGGATGGGCAAGGGTAAAGGTGCTCCCGAGGGTTGGGTCGCGGTTGTCAAGCCCGGACGTATCTTGTTTGAGCTCGAAGGAGTTCCGGAAGCCGCGGCGAAGGACGCGCTGCTTCTTGGGGCCAGCAAGCTCCCCATTAAAACCCGGTTTGTCACCCGGCATACCGAAGTTGTCTAGGCTGGGAGGGATGACGGCGTGAAGGAATATCGTGCAGCAAAAATGAGAGAGATGCCCCCTGAGGAACTGGAGACATTCTTGGGTCAATTGAGGGAAGAGCTGTTTAATCTCAGATTCAGGAATTCTCTCAAGCAGGTGGATAATCCGGTGAAGATACGCGAGGTCCGGCGGGCCATGGCCCGTGTTCAGACGCTCCTTCATGAGCACCGGACGGGAATCCGCAAACTCAGCGCTTCCGCAGTGAAGTGACGAGTGCGATAGATTACAGGCCGATTGAAATCGAGGGATTGAGATGGCTATAAGAGGACAGCGGAAAACGGTCGAAGGCGTTATTGTCGGCAACCGTATGAACAAAACAGTCGTCGTGTCAAAGCGGCGCCGTGTCCCGCATAAGGTCTATGGAAAGTACATCTCGTTGGATAAGAAGTACTACGCCCACGATGAAGAAAACGCATGCCAGATGGGCGACACTGTGCGGATTATGGAAACGCGGCCCTATAGCAAATTGAAAAGGTGGCGAGTTGTCGAAATCCTTTCCAAAGCGGAAAGTGAAGTTGAGACGAAGTAGGGGTAAGGGGGCAGGAGATGATTCAGCAGCAATCCATGGTGACCATCTCGGATAACACCGGCGCCAGGAAAGCCCGCTGTATAAAGGTACTCGGGGGGACACGACGGAGATATGCCCGTCCTGGTGATACGATTGTCGTGGCCATCCGAGATGCTTTGCCGGGGAGCAATGTCAAAAAGGGTGATGTTGCCAGAGCCGTAATTATTCGGACAAAGAAAGAGATCCGGAGAAGAGACGGAAGTTATATACGCTTCGACCAGAATGCGGCCGTCTTGATCAGTGAAGCTGGCGAGCCCCGAGGAACGAGGATTTTTGGTCCGGTAGCGAGGGAATTGCGGGAGAAGAAGTATATGAAAATTATCTCCCTGGCGCCGGAAGTCGTCTGACGTGGAGGAAGATTAAGTCATGAGAATCCGTAAGGGCGACACGGTTATTGTCATTTCCGGAGCCGAAAAAGGCAGGATCGGCCAGGTTTTACGTGTATTTCCCGATGACAGAACCGTGGTGGTGGAAAAGGTTCGCCTTATAAAGAGACACACGCGCGCAGGACAAGGCGGAACACAGCAGGGCGGGATCGTCGAAAAGGAAGCCCCTATACATATTTCAAAGGTGGCCATGATAGATCCCAGAACGCAGAAACCCACCAGGGTCCGGATCCGCCGGCTTCCCGGCGGTGGCACGGAGCGGATCGCCGCGAGAGGCGGAGAATCCTTGGAAAAGCCGTAAGGCCGGTCTTGGCATAACACACGATTCGGAGCTTGAGGCAGGAGCTGAAAGATGGCTGACGGAGAGGCGAAGAAAGCAGCGAAAAAGGGCAAAAAAGCAGACGCGAAAGATGCGACTGCAAAGAAATCTGATGATAAGAAGAAAGCGCCGGTTGAGAAGCAGGTTGTCGCGGTACCAAAGCTGAAGGCTCTTTATTCAACAGAGATCCTAGGTATCCTTCAGAAGCGCTTTGAGTACAAAAATGTTCATCAGATCCCCAAGCTGCAAAAAATTTGTGTCAATATGGGTGTTGGAGACGCGGTCCAGAATGCGAAGTTTCTCGAAGCCGCTCAGAAGGATCTTGAAACGATTGTCGGACAGAAACCTTCGGTCCGCCGGGCAAAAAAAGCCGTGTCCAACTTCAAACTCAGGGCCGGGGTGCCTATCGGGTGCATGGTGACGCTTCGCGGCGTAAGAATGTATGAGTTTCTGGAACGATTAATTTCCATTGCCATTCCGCGAATCCGAGATTTCCGCGGTCTGCCGCCGCGTTCGTTCGACGGCCGAGGAAATTATACATTTGGAATCAAAGAGCAGATCATTTTCCCCGAGGTGAAATACGACAAGGTCGAAAAGATCCGCGGGATGGATATAACCCTGGCGACTTCGGCAAAAACCGACGAGGAAGGGTACGAGCTTCTGAAGGCATTGGGTATGCCTTTCAGAGAGCGCTGAGTTCACTGAACTCGTGATCTGGAGGATGAAGCATGGCTCGTAAAGGGCTGGTTGAGAAATGGAAGCGAAAACCGAAATTCGCCGTTAGGGGTTACAATCGCTGCCACCGATGCGGAAGGTCTCGGGCTTATCTGCGCAAGTTTGGTGTGTGCAGGTTGTGTTTTCGGGAGCTGGCGCTTAAGGGCGAATTGCCCGGGATTGTGAAAGCCAGCTGGTAGGATGAATCAGGGAAAGGGATGCAAATGAGTTGGAGCGACCCTATTGCGGATCTGCTGACCAGGATCAGAAACGCCGGCATGGCCAAGCACAAACGTTTGGATGTGCCCGCTTCCAATTTCAAGGAAGCGATTCTGAAACTCATGGTTCGGGAGAACTACATCAAGAGTTATCGGAAGATAGAAGAGGGCCCTCAGGGGGTTCTGCGTATTTATCTTCGTTATGAAGAAGATGAGCGGAATGCCATTGAGGGGCTCGAACGGGTCAGCAAGCCCGGTCGGCGGGTCTATGTGGACGCGGCTTCGGCACCCCGGGTTCGTTCAGGCTTGGGTGTCAGTGTCATCTCTACGTCCCATGGCGTCATGACCGATCTAGAGGCGCGGCAGAAATGTATTGGCGGCGAGGTTATTGCCAAGATCTGGTAACGAACTTTCGCGCGACTGATTCTCGGGGGTTTTACAATATGTCTCGGATCGGCAAATTGCCCATTGAAATTCCGAAGGGCGTCGAAATCCGGCAGGAAGGACAGCGGATTAATGTCAAGGGCCCCAAAGGGGAGATGACTTGGACATTGCCGCGGGGGATTAATATCCGGCGGGATGGCGAGACGCTATTTGTGGAAGACAACTTGGGGACAAATGAGGGGCGGGCTCTTCATGGTGCAAACCGGAGCCATGTGGCGAATTTGATCACGGGTGTCACCGCAGGTTATGCGAAAGTTTTGGAGATCATCGGTGTCGGCTATCGCGCCCAGATGGAAGGGAAGAATCTCATACTGAATTTGAGATATAACCACCCTATCGTATTCCCGGTACCGGATGGCGTGACAGCTGAAGTTACAGATCGTCCGCTAAAAATTAAGATCAGCGGTATAGATAAAGTGGTCATCGGACAGACCGCCGCGAATATTCGTGCCATTCAGAAACCCGATCCGTACAAGGGAAAGGGAATCCGGTATGAAGGCGAGCAGGTCCGCAAGAAGGCCGGTAAGAGCGCGGGTTGATCCACATCATTCCGCCGCAGGCAGCTAAGAACGGCGGTTTGGGAGAGGTTGAGATGGCTGTTAGTTTGCGTCGTCTGGAGAGGAAAGAAGCACGGTCCCGCCGGCATCGCAGGATCCGGAAACGTGTTCATGGGACGGCTGAGAGACCGCGGCTGTGCGTTGTCCGCAGTTTGAAGCACATCTACGCCCAGATCATTGATGACGATAAGGGAGTCGTGCTTTTTGGATGCTCGACCTTGTCGCCGGCGATCCGGGAAATTGTAGCGGGCATAAAGCCGATCGAAGCCGGCAAAGAAGTCGGGAAACTTGTTGCGAAAATGGCTTCAGAGCGGGGAATAAAAAATGTGAGTTTCGATCGCGGAGGTTGTATTTACTGTGGCCGCGTCAAAGCCGTCGCTGAGGGAGCCAGAGAGGGAAAATTGGAATTCTAGGCTTCTCGATCCGGTATCGCGGCGCTAAATAGCGAGCATAGGAGGATGGTTCCTTGAGATTTGGTGGCTTCAATCGACAGGACAAGAGAAATGACAAAGATCGGGGAGTTGATCCCGAATTTATTGATCGAGTCATTCATATCAACCGTGTGGCCAAGGTCGTCAAGGGTGGCCGGCGGTTCAGTTTCACGGCTCTCGTCGCCGTTGGGGATCGCAAAGGCAAGGTCGGCGTTGGATTAGGCAAGGCGAAAGAAGTCGCCGAGGCCATTCGCAAGGCCAATGACGCCGCCCGGAAAGAGATGATCGCCATCCCGCTTATCGGCGGCACGATCCCGCACGTTGTGATCGGAGCGCATGGCGCCGGTCGTGTCATGATGAAGCCTTGTTCACCGGGTACCGGATTGATTGCCGGAGCCGGCGTTCGCGCCGTGCTCGAGGTAGCCGGCGTGCAGGATGTTTTAACAAAATGTCTGGGCACGACGAATCCACACAATATGGTTAAAGCGACACTGGAAGGGCTCCTTCGTTTGAAGTCCGCCAGAGAAGTCGCTCGACGACGCGGGAAGTCTGTGAGCAGCCTGCTTGGGCTGCAAAGGAAGATGGAAGATGAGCAACCTGTTGCAGATAACGCAGATACGAAGCGCGATTGACCGGACCGAGAAGCAGAAGCGAACGATCAAGGCTCTTGGTATTCGCAGGCTTCACAATCCCGTACTGAAAAAAGACACGCCTCAGATCAGAGGGATGATCTTTAAAGTCAAGCATCTCCTCGCGGTTGAGGAGGTTGAGGGAGAAGGCAATGAAGCTTGATCGTCTGGAACCGGCACATGGATCGCGTCGCAATCGGAAGCGCCGCGGCTGCGGAAGCGGCTCGAATCTCGGCGTCAGGTGCGGCAGGGGGGACAAGGGTCAGAAGGCCCGTGCCGGCGGTGGGACGCGTCCTGGTTTTGAAGGCGGACAGATGCCCTTGCAACGGCGTGTGCCGAAGCGAGGATTTACGCCTTTGACCCGGAGGAGATTCCAGATTGTCGATCTGGCGCGTCTCGGGGGTTGGGATACAGCACAGGAGTTGAATGCGATAATCCTTGCGGAGCAGGGGTTCGTGAGAGCCGCCTTTCTTCCCGTCAAGCTTCTCGGCACCGGTGAGGCTCCCAAGGGCCTCAAAGTTAAAGTCGATGCCGTGACCAAGCAGGCGCGGAAGAAGATTGAGGATGCCGGTGGATCAATCGAACTGATCGGCGGCGCGTCATCTTGACGGCCAGGGGATAAGGGAATCGCTTAAGGCGGGAGCTGCACATGCTGCAATCGTTCCAATCGATGTTCAAGATCCCGGAGCTGAAGCGCCGGCTTCTCATGACGGCGTTACTTCTCGTGATCTACCGTTTGGGTGGGCACATCCCGACCCCGATCGTGGATGGCGGTGCGCTGGCGGCTTATTTTAAGTCACAAGCCCAGGGCACGCTTTTGGGTCTCTACGATCTCTTTGTCGGGGGTAATTTTAGTAAGGCGACGATCTTTGCTCTGGGAATCATGCCGTACATCAGCGCCTCGATTATTCTTCAGTTGTTCGGCGCCGTGATTCCCTATTTTGAGAGGCTTCAGAAAGAGGGTGAAGAAGGCCGGAAGAAGATTACCCAGTACACCCGTTACGGAACGGTCCTCCTTTCTCTCGTTCAATCGTTCGGGATCTCTATCTTTTTAGAGAGCCTCAACAGCCGCAGCGATATTCCGATCGTGACCCACCCCGGTTTTGCCTTCCGCCTGCTGACCATGCTGACCATGACCACGGGTACCGTTTTTGTCATGTGGCTGGGTGAGCAGATTACGGAGAAGGGCATCGGCAACGGCATATCACTGATTATTTTCATCGGTATCGTGGCCCGCTCCCCGAATGACATTATTAATACGACGCGCCTGGTGATCAGCGGTGGGCTCAGCATATTTACATTGATCTTTGTTGTGATCTTCATGATCGCCTCAACCGGTTTTGTGGTCTGGATGACGAAGGCGCAGCGAAAAATCCCGGTGCAATACGCCAAACGAATTGTCGGGCGACGAATGTATGGCGGGCAAAGCACGCATATTCCCTTGCGTGTGAATACCGCCGGTGTGATCCCGATTATCTTCGCCCAGTCCATCGTTGTTTTCCCGGGGACGCTGGCTAGTTTCTTTCCCAGCAGTGAAGGGATGCAGTCGCTGGTTCAGATTTTCCGACCGGGTGATTTTGTTTACAGTTTTATGTACGGCTTGTTGATCATTTTCTTCTCGTACTTCTACACGGCCATTGTCCTCAATCCTCAGGATCTGGCTGACAATATGAAGAAGTATGGCGGATTTATTCCCGGTGTGCGCCCCGGACAAACAACAGCGCGGTATATCGACCGGATTATGACCAGGATCACACTACCCGGATCATTGTATCTGGCCTTGATTGCTATCCTTCCGGACATGTTGATCCAGAGACTGGGTGTTCCATTCTACTTTGGTGGAACCAGCTTATTGATCATTGTTGGTGTGGCGCTCGATACGTTACAGCAAATTGAGTCGCACCTGTTGATCCGACACTATGACGGTTTCCTCAAGAAGGGGAAACTGAGGGCGAGGAGATAATTCGAGGTCTGGCCGAGGCCTAACCGAGAGTGCTTCGAGGTTTATGGCTAAAGATTATAAAAAGCGGATCATCCTACTGGGAGCCCCGGGCGCCGGAAAAGGAACGCATGCCGAGCGCCTAAAGGGTGATTTGGGTGTTCCTGTTCTCGGTACGGGAGATCTTCTGCGAGCGGAAATCAAAGAAGGAACGCCGCTGGGATCGAAGGCTAAGAAATATGTCGAGTCGGGGCAACTCGTGCCCGACGACCTGATCATTGCGATGGTCAGGAGCCGGATGTCCAAACCCGATGCGCGTGATGGATTTATGCTGGATGGATTTCCCCGCTCTGTGGAGCAGGCGGAAGCCCTTGATGGCATCCTCGACGAATTGGAGATGGCGATCGAAAGGGTTGTCGAAATCGATGTGGATGAAGAGGTCGTTGTCGCCCGCCTTTCCAGCCGTCGAATCTGTAAGGGCTGCGGGCGGGTCTACAATGCGATTTCCGATCCGCCAAACAAAGAAGGTATTTGTAATGCCTGCGGTGGGGAGGTCATCACACGGAGCGATGATGTTCCGGAGACAATCCGGCACCGGTTGAGCGTTTATAGAACCAGCACCGAGCCGCTAACGGACTATTATGAAAAACGCGGTATTCTCCGCCGGGTCAGCGGCAGCGGTGATGTCGATGAGATTTACCATCGCATTCTGGATACCTTAAAGGGTTGAACCCGGGTGTGATGAATGATTTTTTTGCGGCGACAGGAAGAGATTGAGAAGATCCGCGAAAGCGGGCGCATCGTCGCCGGAGCTTTGGATCTGGCGGAAGAAGCCGTTAGACCCGGCATCACGACAGACACGCTCGATGCCATGATTGAGGAGTATATCCTGTCAGAGGGAGGGGTTCCCTCGTTCAAGGGATATCATGGTTATCCGGCCAGCTCCTGTTTGTCGATCAATGATGTTGTCGTTCATGGGATCCCTGACAAAGGGCGGGAGCTCAAGAGCGGTGATATTATCGGCGTGGATATCGGCTGTTACAAAAACGGTTACCACGGTGATGCGGCCAAGACCTTTGCTGTTGGTGAGGTGGAGGATCGGGTGATCTTGCAGATGCAGGTCACGCGCGAGGCCCTCTACGAGGGAATCCAGCAGGCGCGGATCGGCAATAAGCTGGGTGATATCTCAGCCGCCATTCAGAACCGGGTTGAGATGCACAGCTTTTCGATCGTACGGGATCTTGTCGGTCATGGTGTCGGCGAAAAGCTGCACGAAGATCCGCAGGTTCCGAATTATGGACGGCCCGGTACGGGACCCAGTTTGAAGGCGGGGATGGTTCTGGCCTTGGAACCGATGGTCAATGCCGGAAGCTTCGCGGTGGAGACGCTGAAAGACGGTTGGACGGTTGTAACCAAGGATGGTGGCCTTTCGACACATTTTGAGCATACAATCACAATAACGGAAACCGGTCCGGAGGTCTTAACACTTAGTTCCAAATTCGGGTCTTTTACCGAGGAGGTAGAAAAAGCTCGTGCCGAAGCAAGAACCCGTATTGGTTGAAGGGAAAGTAGTCGAACCGTTGCCGAATACGATGTTCCGGGTCGAAATTGAAGGCGGCCATATTGTCTTAGCGCATGTGGCCGGAAAGATGAGGATTCACAATATCAGGATTCTTCCGGGAGACAAGGTCACCGTGGAGCTTTCGCTCTACGATCCGACCCGCGGAAGAATCGTCTATCGCTATAAGTAGGAATAAGCCTTAGAGAATCCAGGTGCGGTTCTTTGAAAAGCTGGAGATAGAGAAATGAAGGTTCGTGCATCAGTCAAAAAGATCTGTGAGCACTGCAAGATCATCAAGCGGCACGGTGTGATCCGCGTGATTTGTAAGAACCCACGGCACAAGCAGCGGCAGGGTTGAGAATCCTGTCGGGCTGGAGTGCTTAGGGTTTTGTTTGAGGTCTAAGGAGGTCGTTCGTGGCAAGAATCGCGGGAGTGGATCTTCCAAACAATAAAAGGGTCGTCATTGCTCTGACTTATATTTACGGAATCGGGCCGACATCCGCCAGGAAAATCGCCGAGGCGACGGAAATCTCTGTGGATAAAAAGATGAGCGAAATTACCGAGGATGAAGCCGCTCGGTTGCGGACTGAAATCGAGAACCAATATCGCGTGGAAGGGACTCTGCACACCGAGAAAGGCATGAATGTGAAGCGGCTGATGGATATCGGATGTTATCGTGGTATCCGGCATCGCCGTGGTCTCCCCTGCAGGGGGCAGAGGACCCATACGAACAGCAGAACACGCAAGGGCCCTAGAAAAGGTGCTCCCGTGGTCAAGAAGACGAAACCGGGGAAATAATAATCTGGGACTCCAAAATGAGCGGAGGTTTATAGTTCATGGCGCGTGCCCGTAGGGATAAGAAGAAAGACAGAAAAGTCGGAGCCAATGGTTGCGTTCATATCCAAGCGACCTTCAATAACACAATCATTTCCGTCACGGATCCCACTGGGGCCGTGATCAGCTGGTCCAGCGGCGGAAAGGTTGGTTTCAAGGGTTCTCGCAAGAGCACTCCGTTCGCCGCGCAGATGGCCGCCGGCGAAGCCGCGAAGGAAGCGATGGGTTTCGGACTGCGGCGCGTTGAGGTTTGGGTGAAGGGACCGGGACAGGGCCGCGAAGCGGCGGTTCGTAGTCTCTCAGCCGCTGGGCTCGAGGTGTCGGCAATCCGTGACGTGACGCCGATTCCTCACAATGGATGCCGCCCACCAAAAAGGCGGCGAGTATAATATCTTTGTGCCGGTCGATTAGGACCGCTGTATTAAGCCGGCTGTGTAAGCCGGCTGCATAAATTGAATGGGTTAAATCGGAGGTTTCATGGCTAGATATCGTGATGCCCGCTGCCGGTTGTGCCGGCGTGAAGGGATCCGGCTTTACCTCAAAGGTGAGCGCTGCTATTCGGACAAATGCGCCGTGGAGTCCAGGGGTTTTCCCCCGGGACAGCATGGGCGCGGGCGACGCACGCGAGAGACGTCCTACGGCCTGCAGTTGCGCGAGAAGCAGAAGGCCAAGCGGATCTATGGCATCCTTGAGCGTCAATTCCGGCGGTATTTCCAGATCGCTTCAATGAGGCAGGGCCGCGCCGGCGAGGAATTGCTGAAGATCCTCGAATCGAGATTGGACAATGTCGTCCACCGGTTGGGTATGGTTCCTTCACGGAGCTACGCACGGCAGCTCGTCCGGCATCGTCACATAGAGGTGAACGGCCGGGTTGTGACGATTCCATCTTACCAGGTGCGCTCTGGTGATCTCGTATCGGTTCGGGAGAAGAGCAAACTTCGCAAAGAGATCAAGGAAACGATGGAAAACCGTCGTCGCACCGAAGATCAGCCCTGGCTTGATGTGATGGACAAAGAGGTCGCCGGGAAGGTTCTTCAACTCCCGTCGCGGGATGAGGTCAAGATTCCAGTGAATGAGCAGATGATCGTCGAGCTCTACTCGAAGTAGGGATCGTGTCGATGGGCTGTACATTCACAGAAGGATCAAACTTTAAACATCTCACAATCTGGGTGGAGGCAAAGGCGTCATGAAATGGAAAATCCTGCAGATGCCGGAAGGTATCGAGCACGCCAAGGAAGAATCCACCGCTACCTATGGCAAGTTTGTTGTCGAGCCATTGGAGAGGGGATTTGGGCTCACATTGGGCAACGCACTCCGACGCGTGCTCATGTCTTCACTGCAAGGTGTGGCGGTGACCGCGTGCAGGATCGCAGGTGCGCGGCATGAGTTTAATGCCATTCCCGGAGTTGTAGAAGATGCCGCTGAAATCGTCCTGAACCTCAAGCAGGTCCGGTTCAAGCACAAGGGTGATGGACCGCGTACCGGTTTCTTCCGCAGGAAGGGACAGGGCGTTATCACCGCGGGTGATCTCGAAATCGCAGAAGAAATAGAGGTTTTGAATCCGGAACAGCATATCGCCACGGTGAGCGATGATATCGAACTCGAAATCGAGGTTCGTGTCTCATCCGGGCGCGGCTATACTCCGGCCGAAGTTTATCGTGACCGGGCGGATGGATCCATTCCGATGGATGCTGTTTTTTCTCCTATAACGAGAGCACATTATACGGTTGAGAAGAAACGAATCGGTCAAAGAATTGATTTCGACAGGCTTGTGATTGAGATTTGGACCGACGGATCGATCCTGCCGCAGGACTCGTTGGCGATGGCTGCCAAGGTCCTACGGGATCACCTCAACCTCTTTATCAAGTTTGAGGAAGCCTTCGAGGAAGAGGAAGAAACGGTTGTGGACGAGGAATTCACCCGGATCAAGATCCTGCTGGAACGTCCCGTCGAGGAGTTGGAGCTATCCGTGCGATCCGGAAACTGCCTCCGCTCGGCCAAGATCGCGTCACTTGGCGATCTTGTACAAAAATCGGAAGCGGAGATGCTTCAGTATAAGAATTTCGGAAAGAAATCACTTCAAGAAATCAAGGAGATGTTGCAGAATCAATCACTCCATTTCTCGATGGATGTTTCGAAGTATCTGGGTGTTGGTTCCAGCACGAAATCATCGGACTGGGATGAAGATGTGGATGAGTACGATGACTCCGATGTCGATATTGATCCATATACCGACGCAGATGCCGGGCCTGAACCGGTTGTGACTGAGGAATGATAGGGAGAACACCATGCGGCATAGAAAGTCAGGAAAAGCGCTCGGTAGAACGGCCGATCACCGCCGGGCTCTGAAACGCAATCTGGTAACGGAGCTTTTCCGTCACGAGAGAATTCAAACAACGACGACAAAGGCAAAAGAAAGCCGACATCTCGCTGAGCGTTTGGTCACCTATGCCAAGCGTGGCGGCCTGGGCCGCCGGCGTCTGGCCGCCCGCTACATCCAGGATGAGAGCGTGTTGAAACGGCTCTTTGATGACGTCGCCCCGCGATTCGCAGAACGTCCGGGCGGATACACAAGGATCGTTAAGGTGGGGCGCCGCAGAGGGGACGGGGGCGAAATCGCCATTCTTGAGCTGGTTGGCGCCGGCGAAGTCTTGGCTGCCGCCGCGAAAGAGAAGCACAAAGACAAGGACGACAAGAAGAAAAAGTAGGATGGTTTGATCCCAATGTGGTATAGGGTTTAAGACTGTATGGTGTTTTAGGAAAAATTCCTCGGTAGCTCAATTGGTAGAGCATGCGGCTGTTAACCGCAGGGTCGTAGGTTCGAGTCCTACCCGGGGAGCCGCAAGAAGCCGCCTCGAGATGAGGCGGCTTGTTTGTTGTGATTTTAGATAGGGTGAGGTTTGTAAAGGGTATAACCGGCTGTCACTCCAGTTCTTCCAGCATCTTCTTCCCATTGGTATTGTCTGGGTTCAGCTCCACGGACCTCTTATAATACTCCGCGGCCTTCTGCCTGTCCCCTTTGAGATGGTATGCTTCTCCCAAGCTGTCCCAAGTGTTCCAGGAGTTGGGGTAGTGCTCGGTGTTGGCCGTGAAGACCTGAATGGCCGCATCGACGAGGTCATGGGCGAGAAGGGCGTATCCCAATCTGTTGATTTCGGCTTCTTCATCCGGCTCCCTCGGTCCATATTCCACCGTCCACACTTTCTCCTGCCAATTCTCTGAGAAGAGGTCTTTGAGAGGGAATCGGCGCCGACCCTGCTTCAACTCTTCCTTCAGATTTAAGACATACACCTCCTCGAAGTTATGGAAATAGTATATGTACATGATCTGGTTGGTGAGGTCGCATATGACGCTATACTTCGTTGCGTTCCGGCCTTCGTTGTGGGTGTTGGAGAGAATCGCCCGGGCGAGTTCCAGGCTAGGCTCACCCGCGTCGAGCATTTCAGTTGTCATACGATAGCGGTCACACGCCTCCAGTGGTTTGTCGGTCTTGCTCAGCATGAAGTTGGTGAGAACGAAGTCGTCATCATCGCTTCTTACCACGACGTCACCTTCTTTGACCGCGGCGTTGCCGGCAGCATCGCCATACAGAGCCATGTTCTGCTCATAGAGCTCATGGTAGTAGCCGCTAAGAAACTCTATGGCTTCTTCCACGGTTGCGGTCTTCATCAACACATCCTCAAACAACTCGCGCTCACCGTCATATTGCGGGAGCTTCCTCATCTCCGTAAGGTCCTTGGGACCGCTCCCGAAGGAGTCATAGTAGAGGCCGGCTGTATTAAGGCCATGGAAGGGGAAGTATCGGCCCTCTGCGATTTCATACCCGATGAATACGGAGCCATACTCATCTTCGGTGGCAGCAGGTTCGAACCAGATATTGAACTCCTTGAAATCGTAGTCCTCGTTGCCTCCGGCATAAACGATCTCTCCGGATTTGAAGACAAACCCCGTGCAGGCCTGGGTTGCGGTTACCGTGAGAAGCAGAGTTCCGGCCCCGGCCATGAGCAGGGTTGCAGCAGCTGCGATCCTGAGATTCTTCGGTTTCACGATTTCACCTCGCCAGATGTTCTCTCTTTACACTCCGTCACCGTCATCGGAAGCCCTGACCTCGCCCCGTTATGTCCAAGAATACGATTACAGTCGATTTTTGTTACCAAGATATATTTTAGATGATCAAGGGTGGCGGATTGGTCGAGGAGGATCCCGTTTAAGGGTATCTTCATGCCCAGGAAGCGGTTCACTGTCGAACAGAGCATCACCATGAGCCTCGATGAAAGCGTCTCGATAAGATTTGGCTAATCCCCCCTTCAAAGAGGGTGAATAAGGGTCAAGACAAGCGGAGTGGCGCCGGGGCCATGGACAAGAGGGGGGTATTTGAAGTAAAATCACACTACGATTATTTTGGTGGGTCAACATGAACCGAGGTCAATATTAACCCCCCCGCTTACCACGGAAGTACGGAGTGAGCCATGAGAAGACACGCGTTGTTCGCCGGCATCTTCCTCTTTCTTAGCTCGAGCGTTCTCGGCCAAAGCTATGATATGAAGATCCATCTCGCCAACGGGGAATCCGTCATCATTTCACTCGACGACATCCAGCGCATCGAGTTCTCGGGAATCGCCATGGGAGTGGAAGACTCCACGGGTCTTGGGGCCGTCGCGCGCGCGATCCTGATGCTGCAGAACTATCCGAATCCCTTCACTCCTTCTACCACCATCGAATACGAGATCCCGGCCGAAGCGGATGTCACGGTCCGCATCTTCGATGTCAAGGGCGCCCAGGTCAGGGAACTGGTGCGCGAGACCCAAGGGGGAGGGCGGCACCGGGTGGCCTGGGACGGCACGGACGCCAACCGAGCGCGGGTCGCCAGCGGGATGTACTTCTATTCGGTGGAATCCGGCGGGCAGAACCTTACCCGGCGGCTAATCTTGGTCAGGTGAATTGGAGATGATGATGAAGAGATTCGCTTTGTTCACTCTCTGTGCGCTGGCCGGGGCCCTGTCCGTTCAGGCGCAGGAAATGAACGTCATCCGGCTGGATGACCAAGTGGACCAGTTCAACCTGGCCGAGATCGACAGCATTACTTTTATCCCGCACGAATCGCCATCGCCCTTCGCACCGGGCGACGGTCTGCGGAGTTTCAATGATATACTCCGTATCCACACCCAAAGCGGCGTCAGCCAATTCCGCGTGTTCGAGATCGATAGCGTGAGCTTTACCGACGACCTGCAGATGACTATCTATCAGGGGATGGACACGAGTTTGTTCAACCTGGCGGAGGTCGACAGCATGACCTTTGTCAATGGGATGGAGAACACGGTCTCCATCACTTACAGCGGCACGACCGCGATCGTGTTCAACCCTCTGGACGGCGTCGGTGTAACGGTCGACGTGGTGGGAGCCGACGTGACCGCCACATCGACCGCCGGCATCCCAAATATTACATATGCGCTGTATGGGATCACCACGGACGGCATGTTCAAGATCTATTCAGACGCAGACTTCGCACTGCAGCTGAACGGTGTCCAGATCAACAACATCGACGGCCCCGCGATCAACATCCAGGCCGACGAAGAGATTACCGTGGAGTTGGTGAACAGCACCACCAGCACCCTGACCGACGGCGTAACCTATGCGGATCCGCCCGCCGGCGAGGACCAGAAGGCGGCATTCTTCAGCGAGGGGCAGCTGATCTTCACGGGCTTCGGCAGTTTGAACATTCACGGGCAGGGAAGCGACCAGCATGGGTTGGGGAGCGATGACTACATCGACGTCCACAGCGGAAGCATTATGATCCAGAGCGCGGTCAAGGACGGCATCCACACCAACGAGGGTTACTTCCAGCTGGGTGGGTCCGTTGAAGTCTCCTCAGAGAGCGACGGCGTCGACGCGGGTGTGGGCCCGATAGAGGTCGCGGACGGCGACCTCACGATCCTCAACCAGGCCGACGACAAGAAAGCCATCAAGTGCGACAGTGAGATCCTGGTCACGGGCGGCACGGTCGACCTTACTGTTGAGGGTGATCAGTCCAAAGGGTTCGCTGCGCTGAACGTCCAGCTCACGGGTGGCGGGGTGACTATCGCGACCTCGGGCGGCGTCGTTCTGGAGGCCTCCGGTTCCGGCTACGAACCATCCTACTGCACGGGGATCAAGGCCGACAACCAAGCCCTGGTGGACGGCTGTCAGCTGACCATCACTACCATCGGCGCGGCCGGGCGGGGTATCTCCAGCGACGGCGACATCATTATCCAGTCCGGCAGCGTGGACATCACTTCCAGCGGCAATGGCGGCGCTTACACCAACGAACTCGGCGAACCGGACGCTTATCACGGTCCCTGCCTGAATGCGGACGGCGACCTGGTGCTGAGCGGTGGGACGGTGACCCTTTCCCACTCGGGCTCCGGCGGCAAGGGGATCTCGGGAGACAGCGGCCTCACCATCGGCACCGCGGAGGCCGGCCCCGCGCTGCAAATCACGACCACCGGATCACCAATCTACATCGGTGGGGGGGAGTACGCCGAGGCGAAGGCCGCCTCAGTCGACAGCATGATCATCATCGACAATGGAAACCTCACCATCTCGACGGTGGACGATGCGATCAAGTCCAAGACCTGGCTCGAGGTCAACGGTGGAATGATCAACATCGTGGACTCAGTAGAGGGGCTCGAATCCCCGAACCTCTTCATCAACGGCGGGGAGATTCATCTCACCTCGACCGATGACGGCTTGAACGCCACCTATGGCGTTGACGGCGAGTTCAATGATGGCAGCAACCTGACCATCAGTGACGGCTACGTCCACCTGAATGCCCCCGCCGGTGATGGCATCGATAGCAATGGGAACCTTTCGATCAACGGTGGGACGACCATCGTCCACGGGCCGCCCAACGATCCCGAGGTCGGCGTGGACGTCAACGGGAGCTTTCTCGTAAACGGCGGTCTCTTGGTGGTCTCACAGCGCAATTCGCCGATGGTCGAGGTACCCAGCAACTCATCCGCCCAGAGGTCGGTGTTGCTGCGCACCAACCAGACCTTCACGGCCGGAACCCTTTTCCACATCGAGGACACGAGCGGCGAAAGCCTTTTCACATTCGAGCCGGCGTACCGCTACGCGGCGATCCTCTTCTCATCGGATGACTTGAACAGCGGCACCACCTACCGGGTCTACACCGGCGGGAGCTGCACGGGCGTGGAGCAGGATGGATTGTACACCGGCGGAACCTATTCCGGTGGGACCCTGCGGACTACCTTTACCTCCAGCGGAACCGTACAGGTCGTCAATTTCTGATACCGTTGCGTCGATCACGACGGAATTCCTGCCGGCGAGTCACGTAATGTCCCAATATGCGGACGTGTTTCAGGGGGATAAGATCGTCTCGGACAATTTAACTTCCACCGGGAGCCAGGGAACACTGTCGCGAACGATGAGAAAATCGATCTCCTGTTTTTCCTTATTGCGCAGATAGAAGAGCTCGAACGTACCTTCACCGGTATCCGTCCAGAAACGGCAGGATATTCCATCTCTCGAAGCGGGAAAGGTCGGAGAACACAAGTTCTGCTACAGCCGGCGCAGGAGATCTTCTTTTCATGCTGACCCTTAAAACGAGATGCGTTAGAACGGCCCACTGCCGGGCAATGACCATACTCATGCTTGTCGTTAGTTTGGTCGAAATACCAGATGGGATCCCTATTATATTGGGAGACTTGATGTTATTTGGTAGCATTGCGGGTGGATTTCATCCCCAAAACAGAGAGGCGGAATGATTTCTTGAGGAGAAACCGAGCTCCGCGCCCGATGATTCGGAGTGGATCGGTTGATTGTCTGTGTGCATTAGATTTAGAATCCCAGTGCTCCTGCAAGACAATCTTTGAGTGCCGTTCATGTCGCTGAATGGGGGAGTCGCCGTGATCACTCGTGTTGCCTGTTCCTCAAAGGGCCTCGTCTTGTCGGCCTTGCTCTTCATCTCCCTGGGTGCCGGTTGTACAAAGGAATCCCCCCTGAGTGGGGGCCAGGATAGCGGTTCTACGGCATCGAGTCTGGCGGGAGGGAGGGTCTTTGATGAATCACTTGTTCATCAGGTTGAGCTGGAACTCGCCGCGGAAGACTGGCAGTCGATCATCGACGAGGCTGCCGCCTATGTGAACGACAACTCCGAATATCCCTATTTCCACGCGCGGGCGAGATTCGACGGCGAGGAACTGAGAAGTGATGTCGGTCTGCGATTGAAGGGTCACATCTCCATTCAGCTGGCCGAGGGGCATGGCTTTCCCCTCAAGCTCGATTTCAATCGCTATGTGGCCGGCACGACCTTGGACGGACTTAAGAAGCTCAATCTCCACACCAACTTCAACGGTCCGACCTTGCCGATCCTGCGGGATTACCTCAGCTACGAAGCCTGGAGGCAGTACGGCGTGGCCGCATCGCGGACCTCCTTCGCCGAGGTGACGGTGAACGGCGAGGCGCTTGGGGTGTATGTGTTGGTCGAGCAGGTCGATGGCGGCTTCATCGAGCGCCACTTCAGCCGGCCTTATGGTGACCTCTACAAGCCGGAGCAGGCGACGGGTTCGCTGGAGTACAGGGGATCGAACATCGCTGACTATCCCGACATCGGCCACCAATGGCCCGAGGGGACGGATCATGCGGCCCTGCTCAACGCATTGGAGGTGTTGCGCTCGGGTTCTTTGGAAGAGATCGCCGGGGTGTTCGATGTGGAGGGTGTGCTCACCTACATGGCCGGCAATGTGGCTCTCGGTTCGGGCGACTACTATCCAAACACCGGACACAATTACTATCTCTACGAGGCAACCCCCGGCCGCTTCACCATGCTCCCGTGGGACATGAACGGAAGCCAGGAAAGGGATGACCTTTCAGTGTGCAGTCCAACCGTAGGGTACCTATCCGGCAAACTCCTTCAAGACCCCGGCAACATGGAGCGATACCGCGCCATCCTCGACTCGTTCCTGGCCGACACGGGCTCTGAAGGCTGGCTCATGGCTCGCCTCGATGCGGCGCAGAGTCTCCTCGGCCCATCCCTTCCCGCCGACAAAGTGGAAGGCATACGGGAAGCCATCATCGCCCGTGTCCAGAGATTACAAGATGAATTGGCGGCTCCGACGCCCTGCCCATAATCGGATGGCGATCACGAGCGCGGTCTGTCCCGGCGAATCACGAAGAAATCAAATCGCAAGCCCCTTGAACTGGCTAATGTACAAATCGTAGTAGAATCCCTTCTTGTCGAGCAACTGCCGGTGGTTTCCTTCTTCGACGATCTCACCGTCGTTGATCACAATCACCTGGTCGGCATCACGGATAGTGCTCAGACGATGGGCTATGACAAAGCTCGTACGACCTTCCATCAGGCGCAGCAGCGCCTTCTGAATCCGGATTTCGGTGCGCGTGTCCACGCTGCTGGTGGCCTCATCCAAAATCAAGATAGCCGGATCGGCCAGGATCGCGCGCGCGATCGATAGCATCTGCCGCTGTCCCCGGCTGAGGTTGCCGGCGCGCTCCGAGAGCTTCGTCTGGTACCCCTGCGGCAGCAGGCGGATGAAGGGATCGGCATCGGCCAGTTGCGCGGCCTGTATAACCTCGTCGTCACTGGCGGCCAGCCGCCCGTAGCGGATGTTTTCCATGACGGTGTCGGAAAACAGAAAGGTGTCTTGCAGCACCAGCCCCAGTTCGCGGCGCAGGTCCGCTTTGGGAATGTCGCGCAGGTCGCGCTCGTCGATCGTGATCCGCCCCGCCTCCACTTCGTAAAAGCGCATCAGCAGGTTGATCAGCGTCGTTTTCCCTGCTCCCGTCGGCCCCACCAGCGCCACGGCTTGTCCGGCTTTGGCCGCCAGAGACATATGTTTGATGACCTGTGTTTCTTGAAGGTAGCCGAAGCTCACGTTCTCGAAGCCGATGTCGCCCTGAACCGCCGCAAGGGCCGGACGGTCTGTCGCGTCGGTCTCTGACGGTGTGTCCATAATTTCAAAGACGCGTTCCGCTCCCGCCAGAGCCGCCTGGATCGAGTTGTACATATTGGCGAGCTGGCGCAGAGGATTGATGAAGTTGCGTCCGTAGGTGATGAAGGCGGCGATCATGCCGATCGTTGCCAGGCCGCGCAGGGTGAGCCAGCCACCGAGACCGACGAGCACGATGACGAAGAAGTTGCCCAGCACACCCGTCAAGGGCATGAGCGACAGGGCGTAGCTGTTGGCGTATACCCCGGCCTTGTAGACGTCCTGATTGTCACGGCGGAAATGCTCGATGGCGCTGTCACTGCGCCCGAATGCCTTCACGACCCGCTGGCCGCTGATCGTTTCCTCCACGACGCCCGTGAGGTTTCCCAGTTGCTTCTGAAGCTCGCGGAAACCCTTGCGGGTGTAGCGGGCAACGAAATTAGTGAACCAGAACATGATGGGCAGCACGACCACGGAAGCCAGGGCCAGCCAATGGTTGAGGAGAAACATCGCGATCAGAATCCCGATCATTGAGAGCGTGCTGGCGACCAGCGAGACCACATTCTGTGAGACGGCCTGATTAATGGCCTCGATGTCGTTGGTCAGGCGGCTCATCAGCTCACCGGCGGTGTGGCGGTCGAAGAACTGAAGGGAGAGGGTTTGCAAGTGGGTGAACAGATCACGGCGCACGCGCTTGAGCGCATCCTGTGATACGCGCGCCATCATCCAGCTGGAAATAGCCTGAAAGCCGTTGTCGAGTAGAAACACGATAAGCAACAGGATGGCCGTGCGGACCAATCCGGCGACCTGTTTGGTGCTGATATATTTATCGATGGTAACGCCGATCAGGTACGGCTCCAGCAGTCCCAAGAGAATGGTGGCCAGCACGAAGACGAACACGATCGATAAGGTCGCCGCATAGGGGCGCAGATAGGAAATCAGGCGCAGCAACGCCCGCCGCGGGGCGCGCGCCTTTTCGATCCGGCCGGGCCGCATCGGGCCGCGGCCCATTGCGGAGCGGATCCTGCTCAGGTCATCGCGTGGGGAATTTTCTGTGCGTTCGGCCATACCTAATCCGCCATCTCTGCTTGGGGTCCCGTCCCCAGCTGGGATGCATAGATCTCCTGATAGATCGGGCTGGATCGCATCAATTGTTCATGCGTGCCTTCGGCGGCGATATGCCCGCTGTCGATCACAATGATCTTGTCCGCGTTCAGTACGGTGCTGATGCGCTGGGCGACCATAAACGAGGTCCGGCCGTGCATCCATGATTTGAGGGCCTCTTGGATCTTCGTCTCGGTCGCCACATCGACCGCGCTGGTGGCGTCATCTAAAATCAGGATGGAAGGGCGCGTCAGCAAGGCGCGGGCAATGGCGATGCGCTGCTTCTGTCCGCCTGAAAGATTGACGCCACGTTCCTCAATATGCGTATCGTAGCCTTGCGGCAACTTGCGGATGAAATCGTGCGCTTGCGCCGCCTCGGCGGCGGCCACGACATCCGCCTCGCTCGCCTTCGGGCGTCCATAGGCGATGTTGTCGCGCACCGTGCCGGAGAAAAGAATCGTCTCCTGCGGGACGATGCCGATTTGCTCCACCAGTGTCTTCTGTTGGATCTGACGGATATCTACGCCATTGAGCGTGATCCTGCCGGAAGCGACTTCGTAGAAGCGCGGAACAAGGTTGACCAATGACGACTTGCCCGACCCGGTCGCGCCGAGAATGGCGACAATCTGACCCGGTTCGGCCACGAGGTTGATTCCCTGCAGCACTTCTTTCTCGGAGGAACCGCTGTATCGGAAGCTGACATTCTCAAAAATGATGCGGGGATTGGAGATGTCCGGCAGCGCCAACGGCTGTGTTGTATCCTTAACCTCTGGAACCGTCGTGAGGACCTCGTTGATTCTTTCAGCCGAGGCCGTTCCCGCCGCCGTGACGTTTGCCAGCATGACCATGATGGTCAGTGGTCCGAGCGTGTTCTGCAGGTAGTTGATGAAAGCCACCAACTGCCCGACGGTGATGCTATCGTCGATGGCCTGTATCCCGCCCCGCCAGATGACCGCCACGATCCCCAGATTGACGAAGATACTCATAGCCGGGGACAGCGTGGACATGAATTGCATCACCCTGATGGAGAACTGAGTGTATCCCTCATTGGAAACCTCGAAGCGTTCGCCTTCATGGTCGGCGCGTACAAACGCCTTGACGAGCCGCACGCCGGCGATGTTCTCCTGCAGGACCGTATTCAGCCGGTCCATTTTCTGCTGAACGTTTCGGAACAGCGGTTCCATCTTTGCGACGAAGAACGCAATCACCACAGTGACAGCGGCTAGGATGGGCAGCATCATCAGTGCCAGGCGGCTATCGGTGTTGAACATGAGGATGAGACTGCCGATCATCAGCAGGGGAGCCCGCGTGCCGATGCGGAGAAAGACCTGCACCAGCCGCTGGAACACGGTCGTATCACTGGATAGGCGCACCATCAACTGACCGGTGTTCATGCGATCGAGATTGCCGAAAGAAAACGATTGGATCTTTAAGAAAACCGCCTCACGCAAGTCGCGCGCCACACTCTCGCCCACCTGCACCGACAGGATGTTGTTGCCGATGGCGAAGAAGGTCTGGACGACCGAGATGCCGAGCATCACCAGCGTCGTGGAGAGGACCACTTGCATGTTTTTCGCGATGATGCCGTGATCGATGATCTTTTGTATAAGGCGTGGAATCGCCAGATCGATGAAGATGACGGCAATCAGCAAGACCAGGGAGATCAGGCTGCGCTTCCAGTAGGGCTGCACGAAGCGGAGAAGGCTGCATACATGTTTCATAAAAGAAGCGCGCCCGCTGAAGAGCCCATGGCAGCGCAGCCAGGATCGGCCGCACGACGCCGTTGTAGCGTCCACCGATCCGGCGGCCGCCGCTGTCCCTTCAAGTTATTCTGTCCACATTGTGGCGGTAAGGTCAAACCCTCCCGGCGACGGTAAAAATTTCTGCCGGTTGTGGCTCCTATGGTGCGCCCCTTCTTGACCCAACCCATCATTTGGCTATTGTCCCGGGTGTCGACGCGGCGTAGCATCCCCAATGTTTCCGTCTGGCGTCCGGATGACGACTCTGAGCCCCGCCAGCGTGACCTATACGAAAGGCCCCGAGTTTGACCCAAAGTGAAGGAGATCAATCTGTGTCCAGGAAACTCATTTTTACCAGCATGCTTGCTGCCATCTGCCTCGTCTCCTGCGGTGACGGCGACAGCGGAACGCAGCCGACAGTCGACACAACCGACCCCGCAGTGACCATCCTCCAGCCGGTCACCGGCGCCACCGTCCCGGCCGGTAACGTGATTATCAGCGCCCAGGCGACCGACAACGAAGAGATCGCAAAGGTCGAATTCTACGTTGACGGATCGAAGATCGGGGAGGACGCCAGCGGAGCGGCGAATATCTATGTGTACACTTGGGACGCGACCGGCCTCGCGAACGGCAGCGCGCACACGCTGCGCGCCCGGGCGCTCGACACCTCGGGTAACGGCGCCGATGCCTCGGTGATGGTCACGATCTGCCCCTGCCCGACCGGTCCGACTTACCATGCCCAAAACATTGACGCCAACGAGACATGGCGCGCCTGCTGCAATCCGCACATCGTGACCGAGTCGATCGGCATCGAGAACGGCGCCACCCTCACCATCCAGCCCGGCTGCATCGTGCGCATCGAGGCGGATAAGGGCTTCGTCTGTGGCTGGGGTGGCGCGGGTGACGGCGCCCTGATTGCTGTGGGCAAGCCTGATTCGACGATCCTCTTCACTTCGAACGAATCCCCGGCGGCGCCCGGTGATTGGTTCGGCTTCACTTTCCACGACGCCACCCTCCCCACTACGCGCTTCAGCTACTGCACGATCGAGTATGCCGGCCGCGACGGAGAGCAGGCGCTCCTCCTCGATTTCGGCGCGGTCGTGAAGATGGACCACTCGACGATCCAGCACAGCGCCGGCAAGGGGATCGCCTTTTCCCAGCAGGGATCCCACATGGCGGCGTTCACGAACAACACCATCACCGGCTGCGCCGACTACCCGCTCGAGGTAGAACCGGAATATGTGCGCGAACTGGGCGCCGGTAACAGCTTCACCGGTAACGCGGCCGGCAAGAACGCCATCACCGTGTACTATGGGATCGTTGAAACGAGCGGTACCTGGCGCCATCACGGCGTGCCCTATCGCGTGCCGGAAGGCCATGGTGTGGGCATCGGCAGCCAGACGGGGACCGCGGTGGTGACGATTGAACCCGGCACGGTGATCCAGTTCGGTCTCGACGCGTACCTGCATGTCGGGTACACGATCTCCGCCGGTCTGATTGCCGAGGGTACGGTCGCCAATCCGATCACCTTCACCAGCGAGCAAGCCAACCCGCAACCGGGCGATTGGCGGCATATTTATATCAGCGGCGCCTCGGTCGACGCGCAGTGCCGCCTCAAGCATTGCGTGATCGAGTACGGCGGCGGCGTTGTTGGTGCGCTCGAGAGTATCGCGATCGAGGACGCGCTGCCCTCGATCACGGACTGCGAGATCAACCACAGCGCCGGCTATGGTATTTCGCTGGGCGGTGGTGAATACCCCGACCCCGCGACGCTTGAGGGCTCGAACAGCTTCACCGGCAACGCCGGCGACAACGTGCACATTTTTTAGAGGGTGGAGGCGTCCGGTACGGCGGGAATCTCCGCCGCGCCGGACGCGTCATCCACGAGAGTGGGCCATGATGGCGAGTGCAAGGGATTGGTTCTGAAGAGCGCGGGAGGAGCTGCATCATGCAACAACTGAGATTGTTGATGCTATGTGTGCTGCTCTGGTTATCGCCTCCGGCAGCAAGGTGGTTGGCCAGCCGAGGGAGATCATTGTGTTGTTCGTTGACCACTGGGAACCGAACCTCAACGGGAATCCTGACCGGGTCCAGTTCTGGGTTGACAACTACCGCCCTTTCGCTGATCGCCATCGAGACTCCGATGGGCGGCCGCTTCGACATACATGGTTCCAGCGTAATGGCGCCCTCGGTAACCCTGGAGCCCACCGGACGAAAGGCAGCTGCGGCCTCTGCTGGAGCTATGTTTTGATGGGTTCGGCGAAATCGACCTGCATGTCCATCACGGTGAACAGGGATCACCGGAAGAGAATGTACTGAGCTTCGTGACCGGCATGTCTGAGTATATTGGGGGTCTGCAGCCTTACGGAATCGCTCTGACGGCAGCATCCCAACCCGCCACGGCTTTTGCTTTCATCCACGGCATGTGGGCGCTGGACAATTCACGTGGGGATCCACCCACAGATTGTGGCGTCAATACCGAACTCACGCTTTTGAAGCGGCTTGGATGTTACGCGGACTTCAAGTTTCCAGCCTGGGGCACGATGAATCCAAGCGTAAGGAACACTCTCTTCCACGCGCAGGACGACGCCGACCGGAGATCGTACGGAAAGCCCGAGAATATCCAATTGGCTTGTGCCGGTTGCGAACCTTGGGGCGATCTACTGCTCTTCCTCCAACGACGGCGTTAACTATCGCTTGCACTATGTCTCTGCGCGTGAGGCGTACAATATCGTGTGCGCGGCCGAGGACGTCCTCAGCGGCAATCCATCTCAGTACCTGGACTACGAGATCCCTCCCTACGCGCATCTTCTTATGAATGTTTCCTCACCCTACCGCCTTGTGAGGTGGTCAGAGGATGTATTGTTCAACCTGCTTGACGATCCTGCGGAGGTTACCATCCGCTTTCATGCCGCCGATCTGGAGAGGACCGTCTACGAATCCCCCGATACGTGCGCCTGGCTCGCCTTTGACGGCGAGATCCAGGTTTCCGACGATGAGTGCACTTTACATGACCCAACACCTTCACGCTGGTATCGCGTCACCCCGCCGCCCGGTGAATGCGTGGTCAATTGGGATGGAACGAACGCTCGCGGCGTACCCGTGGCAAGCGGCCTCTACATTTGCCGCCTCCAGAGCGGCAACTCTGTGCGCCAGACCCGGATGACGCTCTTGCGTTGATCATTGAGAAGGCTGGTTTGATGGCGGGAAGGGCCGTCCGCCCGGATAGCAAGCCCCCCCCCAAGCCGGTTTTTGATCTTTTTCTGGAACTTTATCAGGAAGTGCAGCTATAATGCCCTGGGATGGGATTTTCCCACCCGGGCGACTCGATGATTTCTTTCCTGAAGAGACGGCTTCCACCTTCCCTTCCAGAGTTCAGTTCTCAACGATTTTCCCTAAAGTTAGAGTAAATATATGCGTTTACCGGAAGGTGAATGCAGAATGAGGAAAAATGACACAGAAGATCTATGTCGGTAATTTGCCGTTCAGCGCTACGGAAGAGAGTCTCCGCGAGCTGTTTTCCCAACACGGAAGCGTGGAAACCGTCAAACTGATCACGGATCGTGATACAGGACGGCCACGGGGATTTGGGTTCGTCGAGATGGGCGATGGAGCAAGCGCCGCAATAAGCGCCCTCAACGAGCGTGAGCTCGGGGGTCGGAATCTCAAAGTCAACGAAGCCAAACCACGCGAAAATCGGCCCCAGCAGAGCCGCTGGTAACCGAAACATTGTACCCGTCGAGGGGAGGGCCAGTGGCTCACCCTCGGCGGGTATTCCGCTTTATCATCCATTTCGGGAGGATCATGGGACGGCGCAATAATTATAGTTTCGACAAGCGATCAAAAGAGCAGAAGAAAGAGAAAAAGGCTGAGGATAAACGGGTGCGAAAGCTTGCAAAGAAAGTGAGCGAAGACGGATCTATTGATTCCGAAACCACTGATATTGACACCGAAATCTCTGATATGGAATTCGAAAGTAAAAGATAAGAGTCGGCGCGCCGTGGCGGCCCCGTGGGGCGAAGACCGGCGACAGCTCATCCGGCTTGGAGACGAAGCGTCCGATTCGGGGCGCCCGTGTTCCTTCATTTTTCCCTCTTGTCATTGGGAAGGGGGAAGGGCGAGAATATAGGCAGATAGCGCTTGCCTTGATTGGTTCTCTTCGTCTCATCCGCCCGGCATTGCGGGCGGGAGGTGAGGTCATCCGGGCGGGCGTTCTCTATATTCCGGCAGGAATCCCTCCCGGCGTTTTCGGTTCATTGAGGCATCTTTTTTCGAAGGAAAGCAGCCATGAGATGTCCATTCGCATTCCACCAATCCATCCGGTCCAAATCTTCCTTCTCTGACAGCGCCGACGCTTTTTTACGGGGAGGTGTCGGAAAGGCCGCGGCTGTTCTTTGTATAACTTTATTCGGGGCGCTTCTTCAATCCTGTTCCGATAGGGAGCGGTTGGTTCCGGTTGAAACTCCGCATGACGGATTCACGACCGGCCCCGTTGCGGTCTATCCGGTGGCCGTGGGACCGGGGATGGCCGTCACAGACTCGATCTCCAGCGGTTCTTTTGTTTTTCCAGAAGGTGGAGATGGATCTCTCTCGGTGGCGAGGATTGTTGATGCTGCTCTGGAGCCTCCCATGGGAGGAGAAGGATTCTGGGTCGAATACACAGGCGATGAAGAGCTCGAATGGCATCAGGCGTATGGAACCAACGAGGTACCGCTCCTCTGGGTCTACGGATTTCCCGATGTCAGCCCTGCGGATGGGGAAGGCGACGCGGACCTTTGGTGGCCGGTGATGCCGGAGGATAGCACTTCGAATCCCGCGGTTTTCCCACTTGTGCGCCCGGGACGCCCAGAAGGGAAAGCCGGTTTACTTCCCGCCGCCTTGGAAGACCCTTGGGGCGGCAGACTTCCTTCCGAACCGGGCTCGAAATACCAGCGGCCGATCCATTCCTATTACTTCGTCCGCCATATCATCAATCGCGACGATCCGGATTGGATGATCTTGGGAAATTTCAAGCTCATCACCCGGTGGACAATCCGGGATTTGATCCATTTTCTTCCGGCGAATCTCCAGTCCCATGCGACGACAGAGACATCCGGCCGGTTGGCAATGAGAGGGTGGGCGGTCCTTCCGACAGATGATATCAGCGCCTACTCGGCGTTCCATTACCACACAACCTATGTCGCCGGCTATTACCGGCGGCTCTATCCGATGCTGAGTTATGTATACCAAGGTCCGAAAATGGCGACCGAAGCGACAATAGCGCACGAGGTCGGGCACTATTTCACCCACGTTTTTTTTGGTGACGATCCCTTTGAGCAGTTTTCAGACAGCCAGTTGCTCGCGACGCATGATATTGGGGATGAGCACGCCTCCCGGCCGATGCTGGAGGAATATGCCATGTATGTGGACTATTTAATGAATGGCAATATTCTCAGGTCTCTCGATGTTGAGGAACCGCACGTCCTCTTTGTGAAATCTCCCGAAGTCTTCGATTTGCCGGCGCTGGAGGGTTACGCAACCTGTCTTCTGGCGCGCCTTCACACCGGCAGCAGCACTATCAAAGGTCTTTCCGGAGCAACTGAAGATATACCCGTCGTCGCCGCGGGCCATGCCGATCTTCTGGGTGTGCTCTTCGGCAGCAAGCCGACCAGCGTCAATGAACTGCTGCCGGCAATCAGAAACTACCTGGCCCAAAGCGGCAAGCAGGATCTCCTGCCGGCGATCATGGAGCGCAGCGGCTGGTCGTATCATGGCGATGGGTTCGTCCTCGATCAAAATGCGCATCCCGTGCCGGGGGCCCAGGTGCAAGCGGTCTGCAAAACGACAAGCAGCGGAAACCGCGAGTACATGGCGCCGCTCCAGCCGGTTACAACCGGCAGTGACGGAAAATTTACACTGCCCCGTATCTTCCCGGGAACACATTGGATCAGGGTCACCACCGGATCGACCACCCAGGAATTTGCCTTCACGGTTGATCCGAACCTTAAGACGAGTCAAAAGATCTCCATCGGCGCGCTCACACTCCAGGATTCGGTACTGGACAAGTTGAAACAAATGACCTGGATCGGAGCCATCAGCTGCAATGGTGAATTCGATCTGGATAACGGAGGTATGGAAGTTGACCTCTTCACCACTGGATATCAGAGGGTGCATGAAGCGTCCTGGTCCGGCAACGAGTTGACATGGGTCTACGCCGATTCCAGTGCCTATTTTGATACCGTCAGCGGCGAAGAGATTATCTGCAGCGCGACCTTCAGTAATGATGGCAGGACCCTGACCCGACTGGAATGCCATATGGACGAGTGGCAAAGATTCCAGGGAGATCTGACCCATACGCGGGAGAGTGACATGGTTATTGAGGGGATCCCCCTCTCCTGGATCGACACGCAAACCCCGGGCAGTTGGTTCGCCAATTTCGATCTCCACCGGGAGGAAATTGCGCCGGCGGTGGTGGGTATCTCATTCGTGGAAAAATATTATCAATCAACCGTGCTCACGATTACGGCGACGGCCTTTCGCTGGACCGGAAGCACCATGCCGGGATGGATCGGATTCAGCCTCAAGAACAACAACCGCTAGCAAGGTGAAACTCTGGGATGATCGCCGCCGTCTGGCGCCACGGCGGAGGGCAGAACAGGAGGGCCTATCAGGATGGCGCTTTTATAACGTTCCTTGCCGTATTGCCGCATGCGATCAAATTCACCCCGCTCCACGCGGATATTCTGGGCGCGGTCCGCATCGCCGCCGTAACTCGCCACATCGGGATCATGAAAGGTGACGGATCCTTTATCGAAACCGGTCATCACAAGCCAGTGTGGAGCGCGATCACCCGTCAAGCGATAGGTGCTGACCAATACCACCGGGACCATGCCGCGGTACACGGCGCTGATGATATCCGCATGGGGGAAATCGTAATAAGCCATCGACACCCCGCTCCTCAGGGCCTTTTGGCGCAGATCTTCGTGGACAAGGCGAATGACGGAACGCTTGTACTCGTTGCGGACAGAGAGGAAAAACGGCGTCTGGTCCTTTGATTGTAAAACCCGCGTGGTGTGTCCGCGGCGCTGAGCCGCCAGAGCCAGGCCGAAGGGGCCTGTGCCGCCGATCCCGGATGTCATGAAGACCAGCGTGGCTTCCTTCCATAGGTTCAGTTCCAATGCGCGCGTCAATGGAACATCCGGGTGGAAATACTTCAACGCCATCATCAAACATGCCGGCCCGCACGTAAAATCCAGCGTTTGTGAGTGATAAGGGATGGGCAGGCGCAGCTCGGACGCTACGGCTTTATCGAGGGTCTTAAACATGCGCAGACCGGTGGCGCCGTCTTCGTAGTAATCGTTGAGTTTCTCGCTCAAGCGGTAGCCGTGCTGCCCGTAGAATTCCACCGCCCGGCGGTTGTCCTGCCGGACTTCGAGCGAGAGTTCAGCACAATGATGCCAAGCGGCTTCCCATTCACATTCTTCAAGAAGCCGTTTGCCCAAACCCTGCCCCTGGCGGCTTGGATCCACAACCAAGTTGTACAAACGCCCGCTGCGTTGTGTCTTGCGCCATAGCAGGTAAGCCGCGCCCACAACACCATGGCCATCCTCTGCTACCAGAAGAGTCCCATGGGAACGGGTGAGCAGGTACTCTATCTGATGGCGATTGAAACGATCGGTCGTAAAACCCAGGTGTTCCAAACGCACCAAGATATCCAGATCCCGCTGTGAAGCCAATCGTATCATCAGGCTGTTTTGCGGGGAGCACACTAGGATTCCATCAAGAAACGGATGATCTTCTCATAGACATCCGGCGCCTTCTTGTCCTCGTCACCGGCGATAATCGTGGGATTGTCATTGACTTCAATAACGATGTAATCATCGCCCACTTGCTTTAGATCCACACCATAGAGTCCTTCCCCGATAGCGGCGGCCGCTTGTAAGGCCCGCTCCAGCAGGTGCGGATCAGCCTCCGCCAGGCTCATCGACTTAACGGGTCCCTGAATGGCCGGCCCGGTGGGCATATAGGTCAGAATTTTCCAACGCTTCTTGGGGATTGTGTACTGGCAGACATAGAGCGGCCGGTTGCCGAGGATGCCGACACGCCAATCGAACTGCGAGGGTACGAAGCGCTGGGCGATGATGCGGTCGGCGCGGCGCATGAAGCGCTTGCCGATCGACAGGTATTCCTCCACCGTCTTGGCGCGCTCGACGTAAAGGGAGAAACTGCTGTGAGGCGCTTTGAGCACCAGGGGATTTCCCAAGCGTTCGAAGAGATCTTTGCCATGCACGGCCGTCACTTCCGCCTCGGAGACGAATTCCGTCTCCGGCATGGACACGCCGGCCCGTCGAAGATGATGATACATATTTACCTTGTCACAACAGATGTAGATGGAATCGGGATCATCAAGGACCGGGATGTTGTGCATCTGCGCCGTGCGAGCCGCCACATAGGCCGAATTGAGCGGATCCGTGGCGGCCCGGATAAAGAGGGCGTTGCAATCGGGGATCTTGTACATATCGGGCCGGAACAGGAAATCCGTCCGGTGCCCCAGGCGCTGGGCGACCTGGGCAAATCGCATCAGGGATCCCATCTCATGTGAATTCGAGATGGTGGATCGTTCTACATAAAGACCTAGATTCCCCATTTTATCCGCCCATCCAGGTGAGTTAATTCCTGTTCGGTGAGTTTGGTCAATTCCAACTGGGAAACATCGCTTAAAAGAATTCCCGCTTCGGCTGTGACAATGACGCGAACCGTTGCAAGGGGAATGTGAAACAGCTCCCATACGATACGCGAGATGGACCGGAAGCGCGGGGATGAACTCCATCCCAAAACAGAGCGGAAACGCCGAACCTGCCCGCCGGGGGGGATATCCTGGCAGCAGATGGCGTAGGTGAAGTTGCGCGTCATGGACCTGGCGATGGACTCTTCGCGGCCGTGTTTCATGACCGTACGGCTGCGGCTCATGAAGGGGTTGATGGGATCAATCACCACGGGTGGTTCGAAGTAACCGTTGGTAATGTAGAACTCGGGGGTCGGCACACCGGCTAATTTCGCCTTTTCCAAGAGGAGCGGTGTGACATAGGCATCCAGGATTTCTCGGCAGGTGGGATGGACGGTGCGGCCTTCAAGCTCGTGATCTTGCGATACATAATAGGGCGCCTCGAGGTAATCATAGGCGCCCGCCATATTGAGCAGGCCGTTCCCCGACGGGTGCCGGGCGATAAAATCAGCCGCCTTGGCGCTCTTGAGGAAGGCCGCGGCGGAAAAGATCTTCGATGACATGCTTGCCTCACTTCTTGACGAGATGACCGCGCGCGGTCATCCGGCGGTGGCGGTCATCCGGCATCCGCCAGCCCAGCTTACGATCCATGTGGGTGAGATGTATCATAAACTTTGAACCACCGGCAAGCTCGTTCAAGATTGGGGATCGCTTAAGACGGCGGGGGATCTCCCCCTTTCCCGCGAAGGATGTAACCGATTCCGGGCGCCGTGATGATGTAGCGAGGCTGCGCGGGGTCGCTCTCGACCTTCTGCCGCAGCCGGCGGACGAGCTGTTTAAGAAGCTGGCGGTCCCCCTGGCCGGAGTACCCCCAGACATGTCCCGTGATGCGCTCCGCGCTCAGCGGCCGCTCCGCGTTCGCCACGAGGAGATGCAGCAGGCGACTCTCCAAATGTGTGAGATGCACGGGGTTTCCACCGGACACCCGAACCGATTGCGATTCGATATCAAGTTCGATCTCTCCCGATTGCAGCGCCCCCGGACGCTCCCGCCCCGCCCGGCGCAGCAGCGCCCCCACGCGGGCGACCAGGGTGCGAGGGCTGAACGGCTTGGTCAGGTAATCATCGGCGCCCAAATCGAGTCCCCGGATCTGATCGGATTCGTCCGATCGCACGGAGAGCACGAGGATGGGCGTGGTCGATTCATCCTCCCGGATTTTCCGAATGACGTCGAATCCACTCATTTTCGGCATGTTCAAGTCCAGGATGATCAAATCGGGCGCCTCCTCGTCCATCATCTTCAGCGCCATAATTCCGTCCGAAGCCTCGAGTGCGAGGTACCCCTCTTGGCGGAGGGCATACGCGATCAATCCGCGCAACGTCATATCATCATCGACAACGAGGATCTTCATGGCTCGACCGTGGGCGTGTCGCTGATGGGGAGATAAACAGAGAAGCGCGAGCCCGAAGCGGCGCCGGGCGTCGGCTCGACGGTGACGCGCCCGCCATGGCGCGTCACGATGGATTTCACAATCCACAGACCGAGACCAATCCCGCTCTCCTCCGGTTCCGAACCGGAAGAGCGCACGAAGCGCTCGAAGACCATATCCCCGTCGCCATGCGGGAATCCGGTGCCCTCGTCATCGATCCAGAGTTGGATCTGATCGGCGTGCACACGCCCGCCAATCCGAATCTTGGAATCGGCCGGTGCGAACTTGCTCGCGTTGGCGAGCAGGTTCACAAAGACCTGAACCAATCGAGGCGGATCGCCCATGATCGGCGGCAGGGGGAAGGGCAGCTCCGATTCCAGAATTTGCCCGCGCTGTGTGATCAGCGGCGCCGTCATCGACAGAGCGTCCTCCACCACGGTGTCGAGGGTGACGCTCTGACGCCGGATGGCCTTCTGGCCGGCGTCGATCCGCACGCTCTCCAGCAGATTGTCGATCAGCCAGGTCAGCCGTAGAGTACCCTGTTCGAGCGAGCGCACCAGGGGTTCCAAATTCGCGCCCGGCTCACGAGCGATGCGGTCGCGAAGCAGCTCGATGGAGGCGAGTTGGGCGGAGAGAGGCGTCCGAAACTCGTGCGAGATGTTGGCCAGCACCGTATCGCGCAGGCGCCGGGTCACCTCCACCTCGGTTTCATCGCGGATCATCTGAAACTGGAGAACCTCGGAGGGATCCGCTCCCGCCGGGGAGGGCATGGCGCTGGTGATCACCACGGTCTGTTGCCGCTCGCCGCGCCTCAGCCACAGATGCTCGGTAGCGCGGACCGTGCCGCGGAAGCGTGCGTGTACGATCGGACAACGATCTGTGCAGGGGCGTTTGCCATCGATCGGTTCGGGATCAAGCACGTCACCGCAGAACCGGCCGATAATATCTTCCGGGCGGAGACCCATAAGCTCGGCTCCCTGCGGGTTCACATAGCGGATCTTGCGCTCGCGATCGACGGTGAAGACTCCCTCGACGATGCCCCCCAGAACCGCTTCCGCCTCGGCGCGCCGCTGGCGGAGTTCCGCCGTGAGCGCCACGAGGCGATGACGCATTTCTTCCATGGTACCGCTCAGGGTCCCGATCTCGGCTCCAGCCTCCCGCTGGATCGGCGTTTCGAGGTCACCGCGTCCGATGCGAGCCGCGGCCGCCGTCAGAACACGCAGCGGCCGCGCCAGCCGCCGTCCCACCAGAACGCTGACGGCCGCCGCCAGCAGCGCCACAAACAAAGCGAGGAGAAAGAGCGATCGCGCCAGGGTACGGATGGAGGCGGCGACGCCCCGGGCCGACAGATGGGCCGCGACCACCCCTGGGATGTTGCCGGATGGGGAGTGCAGCGGCAGGATAGCCAGGTAGGCGTCCTCGTCGGCGATGTACTGTTGGGTGGAATTTCCCGTGGCCAGGGCGCGCTGGCATGCCACATTCCGCAAACCGGACGGCATGACATCGCGCGGTATGATCGCGATCTCCACTCCGACCTGCGCCGCCACGATCTGCGCGAACTCTTCGTCGAGCCATCGTGCGGCCACGGCGGCTGCGGCGTTATCGCCGTCACGAACCGGAATCACCGCGCCGGCGATGAGCGGCTGATGCGGTTCGGGCTGCAACAGGACTTGTTCCTTCGAGCCCGCCGCCAGAAGGATTGCGTTCCAGTCGAGCGCCGCGCCGGCGCTCGCCACGATGCCGGAGCTGTCCACCAGGGCGCATCCCGCCAGGTTGCCCGTTTCGCCGAACTGGCTCAAGAAGGCGACGAGACCTTTCCGGTCAGAGGAGTGATACAACTGCAGCAGAGTGGGCCGTTGGGCCAGCAGGCGCGTTGAGGTGAGGACGTCGATCTCCGCATACTCCACCGCCCGGAGAGCGCTCCCGCCCGCGGTCTCGACCCGGCTCAGCGCCTGCTCGTCGGCGAGCCGGCGCAGAACCTGGCTCCCGCCCGCGGTCACGACCAGTACGGCTCCCGCCACCAGCCCGACGTTGACCAGGATGAGGACACTGCCAAGTCCGAGGCGACGCCGGACGGAGTTTCTGGCTGAGCTCATCGTGTCCCCCGTCGCGAGTACCGCTCCAACATCGCTTTCAGGATCAGGGTTGTCAGGGCCAGGGCCGTGAGGATGGTAGCCACCGCGAACGCCGCCGCAAACTGGTATTCATTGTAGAGGACCTCGACATGGAGCGGCAGAGTGTTGGTTCTCCCGCGAATGTGCCCTGATACGACGGATACCGCCCCGAACTCACCCATGGCCCGAGCATTGCACAATATGCAACCGTAAAGAAGTCCCCAGCGCATGGGAGGCAAGCTTACTTGGAAGAAGGTCCGCCAGCCACCGGCCCCAAGCGTGAGCGCGGCCTGTTCTTCCTGTGTTCCCCGCGATTCCAGGATTGGAATCAACTCACGCGCAACAAAGGGCACCGTCACAAAGAGGGTGGCCAAGATCACTCCCGGCGGAGCGAAGAGGATGCGGATTCCCATTTTGGTGAGCCATGGCGCCAGAGGACCCTGGGCGCCGAACAGGAGCACGAAACTGAGCCCGGCAACGACCGGCGACACGCTGAAGGGCACATCGATCATTGTTAAGAGGAGCTGCCGCCCGCGAAATGTGAACCGGGTCAGCAGCCACGCGGCGGCCACGCCGAAGACGAGATTGAGGGGAACGGCGACCACGGCCGCCAGCAGGGTGAGCCGCACCGCTGCTAGGGTCATCGGATCCGCCAGCGCGGCGGCGTAGGCCGACGCTCCCTCTGAAAAGGCCTTGCTGAAGACGAGGATCAGCGGCAAAACGAGAAACATTCCAAGAAAGGCGACGGCCGCGCTGACCAAGAGGCGCCGCACGAGGGGTGGCTCACCCAGCCCTGGAAGGCTGTGCCGCTCGACGACGATGTGACGGGTCAGCTTCATGTTCACCTCAGGCACTTTGCATCGCTCTTCGCGCCTGCCGCGACAACAGATTGATGGCCAGCAGCAGGCCGAAGGAGGCCACCAGGAAAACCGAGGCGATAGCTGTGGCGGCCGCGTAGTCGTACTGCTCAAGCTGGATCACGATGAGGAGGGGTGTGATTTCCGATCGCATCGGGATATTGCCGGCGATGAAGATCACCGATCCATACTCTCCCAGCCCGCGCGCCAGGGCGAGTGTGAATCCCGTGAAGAGTGACGGGAGCAGCTCGGGCAGGATCACGCGCCGGAAGGTGAACCACTGCTTCGCTCCCATGCTCGCCGCCGCCTCCTCCAGCGTCGGATCAAGATCATGAAGCACGGGTTGCACAGATCGCACCACAAAGGGCAGCCCGATGAAGATAAGGGCCAAAGTCACCCCGAGCGGGGTGTAGACAGCATGGATCCCGGCTGCCTCGAGGAACCTGCCAATCCATCCGTCCCGTGCAAAGAGGGCGGTGAGGACGATGCCGGCGACAGCGGTTGGCAGCGCGAAGGGCAGGTCGACGAGTGCATCGAGCAGGCGCCTTCCCGGAAAGCGGTATCGCTCCAGGACCCAGGCGATGATGAATCCAAAAACCGCATTGATGGCCGCGGCCGCCAGGGCCGCCAAAAAACTCAGCCGATAGGCCGCCAGTGTGCGAGGGGCCGTCAGTGCTTCAAGGAAGGCCGCCGGCCCCATCGACGCTGCCCGCAGGAAGACAAACGCGAGCGGAATCAGAACCAGCAGGGACAAATACGAGACCGTGATGCCGAAGCTCAAGCCAAATCCGGGAAGCAAACGACGCCGGTGCCTGCGAACCGGTTCCCGGGGCGGGCCGGGCTCTAAGCCGGGCTGCTTCACTTGCCCACTCCGTAGATGTCGTCAAAGATGCCGCCGTTGGCGAAATGCCGCTTCTGGGCTTGCGCCCATCCGCCGAATTCGACCTCCACGTTGAGCATCTCCACATGCGGAAACTGGGAAGCAAACTCTTGGGCGATCTCCGGCAGCCAGGGGCGATAAAAATGGCGGGCCGCAATCCTCTGTCCTTCCGGAGAGTAGAGATACTGCACGTAGGCCAGGGCCGCGTCATACGTTCCATGCCTCTTCACGACGGCGTCGACCAAGGTGACGGGGGGTTCAGCCAGGATGGAAATCGAGGGGACGACGATTTCGAAGTCATCCGCGTGCCGTCCCCGGATGGCCAGCATCGCCTCATTTTCCCAGGCCAGAAGGACATCCCCGATCCCGCGTTCGACGAAGGTGATGGTGGAACCGCGCGCTCCCGTATCCAGTATCGGAACATTGGCGAAAAGCCGGCTCACGAATTGCCTCGCCGCCGTCTCGTCTCCATCGGATTGGCGCAGCGCGTATCCCCAGGCCGCCAGGTAATTCCAGCGGGCGCCCCCCGATGTCTTTGGGTTCGGTGTGATCACGGACACGCCGGGGCGAACGAGATCGTTCCAGTCCCGGATCTGCTTCGGGTTACCCTTGTGCACTAGGAAGACGATGGTGGAGGTGTAGGGACAGCTGCGGTTAGGAAGGCGATCCTGCCAGTCGGCGGCGAGCAGGCCGGTGCGGGCGATGGCGTCGATGTCGTAGGCGAGAGCCAGGGTGATCACGTCGGCCTCCAGGCCGTCAATGACGGATCGGGCTTGCTTGCCGGAACCGCCGTGCGATTGATCAATGCGGATGCTCTTTCCGGTCTCCTTCTGCCAATGGGCCGCGAAGGCCGCGTTAAACTCCTGGTACAGCTCGCGCGTCGGGTCGTAAGAGACGTTGAGAAGAACAAGCTCCTTGTCTCCGGCGATCGCCGCAGAAGACCCAACCAGCGCCAATACAAAAATGATCACCCCGATCTGCTGCATAACCAATCCTCCTTAGCTGCCTGTTACAAAGAAACCTGAAGACGCTGCCACAGGAGCCGCTCGGTATCGCGATCTCCGGCACCGCCCCCGCCGTCGAATCGGGTCTCTTCGTAACCCATCGCCACGGTCACGTTGGCGTCGAGGTGCCACCGCACCCCGCCACTCATGGAAAAAGCCCGCCGCGCCGCGTTCTCCGGATCTGCAAAGGCCGGGAAGGCATCGTCATCGAGCTGGATATGCGCCAGCCGGCCCACCAACTCCAACGCACCCATCGCGCCCGTGGCCCGAGAGAAGGGGTGGTGCGGATTGACACCGCGATAGGTCCGAGCATCGCGGGTGAGCATCACACTGAGGGAGACCTGCCAGGCCTGGTGCTGAAGGCGCTCGGTGAGATCGCCGATTCGAACCTCTTGCTCCGATATCACAAACTCCGCCTGGCCGCCGGCCCGCCCGCCATACAGCGAGATCTGCGGCGCAAGACGGCGGCGCGCGCCATCGGCCACAGCGCCGGAGGCTGTTTCGGTCGCGGCGCGATACGAAAAGAATTTGAGTTGTCCGGAGGTCCGATACGACGGAAGGTTGGCGGCGCCCTGCGTTCGGCCGGTCGTTCCTCCGACGCCGACTGCTAATCCTTTTAGGAAGGCCGGCCCTCGGTCCTGCCATGGATGCAGGATAATGCGGCCGAGGATCTCCTTGTCCGAATCGGCGTCATGATACAGGCTGGCCCCGTCGGCGGCCCCGTTGAACAGGCCGAGATCGTAGGAGATAAGGCCGGCGTCTCCGGTCCAGAGGACTCCAATGTCACGATTCGGCGTCAGGTTCGAGACCAAAGAGCGCTCGATAAGATGCAGCGCTGATGCCGATTGCATTCGTTCCGCCGAAAGGGGCACCTTGAATCGCCCCGCCCGGATCCGCCCTGCTTTACCGAACCGAAGATCCATATATCCGTCTTCAAGCTGGCTCTTGCCGTCACCAAATTCCGGCATCACCCGCAGCATCACCCACGACCCGGCGCTGTACTCCACGATCGGCTGCAAGCGCCGGATGAGGAAGGCGTTGGGAGCGGGGAGATTGTCCGTTCCCTTTGCGAAGAAACGGCCGTCAAACTGCGCGTAGCCACGCAAACGCAAGGCATATTGGCCGTCGGCTGAAACGATCGCGACGCCGCGCCCGTCCACTTCCACTGTGGCAGGATCAGCACCGTGCGAAGGAGGAGGCCCCCAAAGGAGTGTGATCGCGATGCCGATGCCCATCGTTTGAAGGGCCCGAGGGATTCTCATGAATTTCCTCCATTCTCTTTACTTTTCATTTTTTAAGGATCCGTGGGCGGACCAGAAGAACCGCTCGATCCCTGATCTCCTCGAGAAGATCACGAACCTGTCGGCTGAGCGCGAATCCTCGTCCACGCGCGGCGACAGGAACGCCTAAGACCGCCAAGTCATGCCGCCGTCCGCCGAGTTCGGCCAGGATCTGTTCCTTCACCTCGCCCGAGCGCAAGACGCTCCGCGAAGGGACTCCCCACAGCGAGAGTGTTCGTTCCCCCGCGGCGAGGAATCGACGGGCCTGTTCGAGAGCGGGGTCCGGGGTTCGGTCCCCGAGTACCGTGAGGATGGTCGCCTCAGCGCCGAGATGCCGGACAAGGCGGCCCGCGAATTGGACATCTTCCTTAGCCGACTCACCCACGGTCACACAGATAAGCGCCTGGGTCGGCAGGGAGGCGCCGGGGGGTACGAGCAGTAGATGATGCTCGGCGATGGAGAGCAGGTGCTCCGCGAGCCGCGCCACGCCACGGGCCGGCCGGGCGTGCACCACCAGGTCATAAGGGTTCCATTCCGTCTCGGCCAGAACCGCGTCTGGGAGGGGATCGGCGCTCATCCTCGGTTCTTGCAGGAGATCGGAGCCGGTCAGGCCGCGCAGTTCCTGGAGCGCGGACCGAAGCCCTTCCCCATCCAAGCCTTGGGCGAGCATTGTCACCCGCGCATGCGCCAGGCTGGCCAACCGTCCGCCCATCTCCAGGGCTGAATGGGCCGCCGGCGATCCATCCGTCACCACGAGGAACGACATTCCGGGATGTGTCAGCGCATGGATCCGGCGGACGCCGATCCAGGCCGTATCGCCAGGCTGGAGTGGAAAGCGCAGGGCATAGTCCTGAGGCCGCGTGGCCTCGATCAGCATGGAGTCGCTCCCGAAGGGGGCCGGAGGTGAAATGGCCCGCACGCCGGGGAGCTTGGGCAGCTGCAGTCGAAGCCGCTGGTGTCCGCCGGCGAAACTTGCCTCCACAACCCGAGCCTCGCCCAGCAGCGGCTCCTCGAGGGCTTCGCGCGCATTGCGGACGACGACATCCTCAGGACGAAAGAGGACCTGAACCCGCCGGTAGAGGGTGTTGTGCTCCACAACGGCCGAGCTGAGGGGAAAGTGTAACGGTCCCAACCGGACGCCGTCGGAGGCGCATTCTCCAACCATCAAGTTGGCGCTGCCGAGGAATGTGGCCACGAACTCGGTCTGAGGGCGCAGGTAGAGCTCATCGGGCGCTCCGACCTCCAGCAAGCGCCCCGAATGCATGACACCGATGCGATCGGCGAGCGCGAACGCCTCTTCCTGATCGTGCGTCACGAAGATCGTCGGAATCGAGAGCTCCCGCTGAATGCTGCGGATGGCGCCTCGCAATTCTGCACGGATGGGTGGATCCAGCGCGCCGAAAGGTTCATCGAGGAGCAGCACATCGGGTTGGCAAGCCAGCGCGCGCGCTAGTGCGACCCGCTGCTGCTGGCCGCCGGAGAGCTGCCGGGGATAGCGGTCGCCAAGTCCCGAGAGACCAACGAGTTCGAGCAGTTCCTCGCGCCGGTGCAGGCGCTCGATATGGGGCATCTTGCGGATGCGCAGGACGAACTCGATGTTGGCCGCAACCGTCATCTGCTGGAAGAGCGCGTAGTTTTGGAATACAAAACCGATGCGGCGCGCCTGCGGCGGGAGGTCGGTGATATCGCGGCCTCGAATGGAGACCGAGCCGGAGTCGACCTCCGTGAGACCGGCGATCATGCGGAGAACCGTGCTTTTGCCGCTTCCACTGGGACCCAAGAGGACGAAGAGTTCACCCTCGAGAACCTCCAAGGAGAGTCCATGGACCGCGGTGTGATCACGGTACTGCTTGACCAAATGACGCAACGAGATAGACATCGAGGCTCTGCTCCTATGACCGCCAAAGAGCGCACTGCATGAATACTGGCCGGGCCACATTCACTGAGCCGAGGATATCAGGCGACGGTTACAAGGCTGGTGACGCTGCGGTGACAAAGTGGTTATATTTTTGCGGAGTCGGCATGAACCATGCCGGATTTTTCTGATCCAAAAAAATTCGCGTGCCTTCCGACGTTGAGCGGGCCCGCTGCCGTCTACTCGTTGTCGGCTACCCTCACCCAGGTCGTATTGCGGCCTAATTTTACAAAGCCGACTTTTACATAACCGAACAACTCAAGTCGGTTTTCATCCTCTAAGGTTAGCTTACAGCGGTAGGTCTTGCCGTTCTTTGGATCGTAAATGCGGCCATCAACCCATTTGTTTTTGCCGTCGTGCACAAAGTCGCGCATCATCTCCAAACCGATGAGCGGCCGGTCACGGAGACTTTCGTCGGGATTGTGGAGATCCACGAGCGGCATGCCCAGGGTGCCCTCGGGATCATCTTCTACATAATCCGGTTTGTTCAGCCAAATGATGCGGCCGCAGATCTTGCCATCCGATTCATAAACCTCGACATGGGACCATCGGTCTTCCTGATGTTCCGTCTCCCAGATCCCAAGAATTGCATGGGGTTCAAAAATCGGATCATCTCCGGCGGAGACTCGATCCGGCATGCTTGCGGTGAGGAGCACTGGGACAATGACAAGTAGAATGATAAAGACGCACCGGCGAAGCGCCGCATGGGAGGGAAGAGACCGCCTCGTGAACAGAAGAATTGTGAGTGACGTCGTCATGATGATTCTCCTTTATCACTCAAGAGCCCCGGCACCTATTGGGGCGCCGGGGCTGAAGCTTGCTCTGCAGATGATGCTACCGAATTTTTACTTCAACCGGTAGCTGATACTTCCGAGCAGCGCCCAGTTCCAATCGCTGTCACCGAAGCCGTCATCAATGTAGGAAAACTGAAACTCCGGGTTGAAGGACAGGCTGTTCTCAATGTAGAAGATATAGGTGCTCTTCAGGTCGAGTCTCAATATATTCTCAAGACCATCGGCCGTCGGGATTTCGTAGTTCAGCGCCAGGCTGTTGTACCAATCGATTCGATTGGATAGCTCATAGTCGACACGGAACAAATCACCCAGGTGGTAGACGGGATCGTCCTCGAGGACCGTTGATAATGTCGCCTCATTCAAGAACTGGAATTTGAGGCCCACCGGTCTCGTCCACAAGAAGCGGCCCGAGATGCGCGGATCGCCGCTCTCACCGTCAAAATCTGAAAGCTGGGCCCCCACGCCAAGGCGCGCCACCCAGCCGTGCCAGCGCTGGGCGGTGGGCTCGTCGAGGATTTCCTGGATCCGAATGATTCCGATAGCTCCCAGTCCTTCATGCGCAAGGACACCGCTTTCACGAATCACCCTCTCCATCTCTTCATACCAATACTTTCGATACTCGACGGCTCCGTACTGGCTGCGGAATTCCCCCTGACGGTCGATTATGGCCGCGACATCCAGAAGGGTTTGATCCGGCATGTCTTTGGTAATGACCCCGTACTTCTTGAAGTCCTCATTCATTCGAATGGCCTGCTTGAGGACGGTGGCGTTGATCGTACGGCCATACCCGGCGCCGACTTCCACATCCACGCGTGGATCATCCGCATCATCCTGGTAGGCCAGCTTCCGGTACTCGACCTCCACGGCGCCGAAACCGAAGAAATTCGAAGGCTGCTTTAGATACTTGTCGGCTGTAGTCGAGGCCAGGATATTGAAGGCATCCTGAGACTCGGAATCTTCTTCGATGCCTTTGGAAAGGGAGAATCCCCCCAGGATACTGAGGTCGTAGCTGAACGGCAAAGACCGGTAATTCAAACCGTAGGAGGCCGTTCCGCCAATTGTATAACCAACCTCCGTCGAATCAGCGGAGTTGCCGACCGCATTGAACAAACCGTTGACGAAGGCCTGTTGAGTTGTGCTCTTTGGGAACTCGTAATCGGTTAAGGATATGGCTCCTGCTTGGGTGGATGCGCACACCAACAGGGTTAATAAGGTCGCAAGAAACAGAGGTAGATACCTCATGATTGTTCTCCTTCCGAGATTTTTGCTCCGCACTCATGGAGCGTGGAGCTGCTCTACCGTGGGAATTTATAGACGCCGATTGAAACATCCCCCGCGGCATCCGTGAACTTGACAGATCGCTTTCCCACAATCGCTTTGCAGCCAAGGCTGAATGTATCCCAGGCACACAGGAAGTCAATTTAAAAAGAGCTCCCCAGGCTGGGATCTAACATATTGTCATCGAGTACTTTATAAATACCATTGCACTGGAATTTCGATTTGCGCGGGCCAAGGGAAGGTGTGTCTGTTGCAGCAAACCGAAGTGGGCGGAGCGCTTTTGATGTGGGGATCAAAAGGATGCTATGATGCTTGCGGACTGGCGGGCAGCTTGTGAGAGAGCGGGAGGAGAAGCTGGTGAATAGAGAAAAGCGAATTTGGAAGATAGTGAAAGGAAACGGACCCATTGTGGCGGCGGCGGTCCACGACGGGCATGAGATCCGGCCGGGTTTGAGAAGGCTGATGGCTTTAAGTGAAGAGGACCGGTTGCGGGAGGAAGATCCCTTCACAGGTTCATGGACGGATCTGGCACCAACGCGGATTATCGCCACACACTCCCGATTCCAGGTGGATCTGAACCGGCCCCGAGAGCGAGCCGTGTACCGCTGGCCGGAGGATGCATGGAACCTTCAGGTTTGGAGGAACGAACTTCCGGAGGATGAGATAAACAAGTCTTTGGACGGGTATGATGCATTTTATGGTGATGTGACCAACCTTTTCGAGGGTTTGGCTGAGAGGTTCAACCGCTTTGTTGTTTTCGATCTTCATTCCTACAACCATCGGAGATCCGGGCCGGACGGGACGCCGGCGGATCCGGAAGGGAATCCGGAGGTCAACATTGGAACGGGAACGATGGACCGAAGCTATTGGACTCCCGTGGTGGATCAGATTATCGCCAGCCTCCGTGAAGTCGACTTTCTCGGCCGCCGGCTCGATGTTCGGGAGAATGTTAAATTCAAGGGCGGCCACTTCCCGCGCTGGATTCACAAGACATTTCCTCTCACGGGGTGCGCTGTGGCCATTGAATTCAAGAAGTTCTTCATGAACGAGTGGACCGGTGAGCTGGATCGGGAGCAACATGGTGCGATTCACGAGGCTCTTCGGAGTTGCGTTCCCAGGGTCCAGGAGACTCTCTCGAGGATGATTCGGGGATGAGCAGAACGACTCCCAATGTGAACCCGGGATTCGAGGAATTCTCGGATAGGGATATCTCAACCGTTATACAAAGGCTGGCAGAGAACAAACGGGTGCGCCGCAAGCTGCCCATTTGGGGGCGCATCCACATCGACCGCCAGCTGCCCTTCCTGTGTGTCTATCGCCGCCCCATAGCCGGGCACGATCACGGGACGGATCGGCTTGTTCTGAGCGAGGCGGCCTATCTCAACGCTCCAGGGGAAAAGCGATTCCAGAGAAACCTCGCAAACTTGGTGGAGCGGTTGGCCTCCTTGATGATCGACCGCTTCGGGGCTTTTCTGGTTCTTGAGCTGTGGTCGGAGAAGAGCGCTGAGGCATCGGATGATAACCAGCCTCGTATCCCGTGCTTCCGAATTCTCCACCCTCCTGATGTGGAAATCGAATCGACGATTAGAGTGCTCCAAGAGGGGCTCATGGCTCTCCGGGCGGCGAAGCAGCGGGCGGTCATTACCACACAGGGGGCTCGAAAGATTGCACCGCCCGGGATGATGCCGCTCTTACCCGTACATCGCCTTCAGGAACTCGGAGGTTACATCCTCGGTCTCGAGATCAAGCCCGTCTACTCCGACCCGGAGAGCGGGGATGTGTACCCTCTGGTGCTTCGGGCGTTCCGGCGGCAGCTGAGTCATATTCTTGATCGCGCGTTTTTCGAGTTCACCCGGAAGCATACGACCCATCACCCTCCCCATTTTCACTCGCTGGGCCGGCGGGCTGTTGTTAAAGCTGTATGGGATGTAGACCGCGCCCTTGCGGCCGTCAGCGACTCTTTCGACTTTCTCTACCAGGTCACCCCGATGAACACCGAAGAGGCGTGGAAAACTTTTCAGCGAAAAGGGTTTGAGAAGGAGCCGGTCTTCATCTACCGTCCCTCCACCATAGATCCGGGTCTTGTGAAGCGTGATCTCTATGGTATCCGTATGGAACGGATAGAAGATCCGACTCTGCTGAATCTTTTCATGGGCAAGCAAATGGAGTTGGATCGCCAGCTGACCATGCTCAATGATCTGGGAACGAAAAAGTTCATGTACGCCAGCCTCCAGCTCCACGGCGATGTATCGACCTCGCTGGTCAATGTCGCCAAGGAGATCTTAGAGGGCGCGCCCCGCCGAAGCCGCGGTGAGTCGGCCGGGGGCGGCTTGACGGCGCCGGCCTTCGCTGAGAAAGCGGCGGCCGAGATCGCCCGATATGTACGGAGATATCCTGAGTTTAAGGCGAAGGTTCAGGTCTCGAACGAAATGTACTCCGGGCTGCTCGTGTCCCGAGGGAAGCTGCTTGTTGGAAAGGAAACCCGGATCCCAGCGCACCGAGCCGACGCTCTTATACAACACGAGATCGGAACGCACCTCCTGACTTACTACAACGGGCAGGCTCAGCCATTCAAGATGCTCTACACCGGCCTTCCCGGGTATGACGAACTGCAGGAGGGTTTGGCGGTGCTGGCGGAATATCTTGTCGGCGGCCTCACGTCCGAGAGGATGCGCGTGCTTGCCGCCCGCGTCATGGCGGCCCGGGCGCTGATCGATGGGGCCACTTTCGTCGAAGTCTTCAGGCTCCTGGAGAGGACGTATGAATTCAGCCGCCTCACCGCTTATACGATCACCATGCGCGTTTTTAGAGGCGGTGGATTCACCAAGGATGCCCACTATCTCCGGGGTCTTCGGGGTATTCTCAACTACCTTGCCAGCAAGGGCGATTTCGAGATACTCTTCGTTGGTAAGATTGCGCGGACCCATGTTGGAGTGATCAAGGAACTGCTTCTACGTCAGATCCTTAAGCCCCCGCCGCTCTACCCGCATTATCTCGAAACACCGATGGCCCAGTCCCGGCTGGAGACTCTGCGTCGGGGATTAACGGTTCTCGATCTTATGAAGAAGAAATAGAGAAGAGAAGGGAGTAGAAAATGAGAGTTGGATTCATGGTAAACGACATCGATACGGAGCAGGCGGGGTATACAACGATCCGCTTGGCCATGGCGCTCATCAATCGCGGACACGAAGCCTGGTTTATGGGCGCCGGCGATTTCGCCCTGGATCCCGAGGATAAGGTCAAGGCCCGCGCCCGTACGGTGATCGGGAAAAAGTATAAATCATCCGAGGTTATAACAGCCGACCTTCAAGGGAAGAAGCGCTCGAGAATTGAGCGCATTACAGTGGACGATTTAGATGTCCTGATGCTGCGTAACGATCCATCAACAGAGCCCGGCTTCCGTGCTTGGGCCCAAACCTCGGGTATCAATTTTGGCCGGGTCGCCATGCGGCATGGCGTCATTGTCCTAAACGACCCGAATGGATTGGCCAAGGCCATGAACAAAATGTACTTCCAGCTGTTCCCCGAGGAAGTGAGACCGCGAACCCTCATCACCATGGATCGCGCTGAGATCAAGGCGTTTATCGAGGAGATGGGGGGGACGGCCGTTCTGAAGCCGTTGCAGGGATCGGGCGGCAGTGGCGTCTTTCTGGTGAAGCCGGAGCACAAAGCGAATCTGAATCAGATGATCGAGTCATTGACACGGGATGGCTACATCATCGCGCAGGAATACCTCCCGTCCGCGTCGGAGGGGGACACACGCTTTTTTGTCATGAACGGCCGGCCCCTGCGGTACAAGGGAAAATATGCGGCCTTCCGGCGCGTGCGCACGGGTGACGATATGCGCAGCAACATCCACGCGGGCGGAAAACTCAGAGAGGCCGTGATTACGGATGTTCATCTCAAGGTCGCGGAGATCGTCCGCCCGAAACTGGTGCAGGATGGAATGTTTCTCGTGGGACTCGATATCGTCGGAGACAGGCTGATGGAGATCAATGTCTTCAGCCCGGGTGGCTTGGGCAGCGCTCAGAAATTTGAGAAGGTGAATTTCACCTACGCCGTCATCGATGCGCTGGAAAGCAAGGTCAATTATATGCAGTACTACCGAAGGAACTTCGCCAATGTAGAAATGGCAACGCTGTAGGGCCACCGAGTTCAATATCAGACGACCGGGCTTTATCACCAAGTGGGGAAACGGAATGGACAAGCTAAGCCGCTGGTGGGGGGATTTCCCGTTTGAAGTGGATGAGCGAAAGCATTGGCAAATCGGACCATTGAGCTTGTCGATTCGCCGCAGCTCCCTGGAATGGCGCATCATCCACAACCAAGAGCCTGACCCGCTGAAAGACATCTTGATTACCGCTGAGCCGGTGGGAACCGAGACCTCTGATGAGGTGGAGTCCATGAACCGCTTTGCCTTTCGCCGTACCCCCAAGCTGTTGCGGCTTCTTCCGGCACTCGCCGATCGGCCGATTGTGGTGAAACCCGCGACTCCTCTTTTCTTACCGCCGGGTGAAGAGGTCATTCTCTATGTCAGCACCGCGTTATGGGTCCAGATCCACGTCGGCAAGCCCTGGAGTCAGCTTCAAGAAACAGCCACATTCCGGCCCACCGACACCTGGTTCGGCCCCTCGACGATCACTGGAGAATTGTGTTATGGGAGCAGGACCAACGCGCGCCTGCGGCTTGAGGATCTTCCCATCCGGTCGCACCGGGCCGTCTCGGCCGTCACGATTATAAATAGGGCGAAATCGGCTCTGTCCCTTGAAAAGCTGAAGCTGCCCACACAGAACCTTTCTCTTTACACCACGCCGGCTGGACATCTTTGGACGGATGCTCTCATTCTCGAGCGCGAGCAGGATGATGAGCAGGCCAATGTCCGCCTGAGTGAGAAGCATGTGCCGGCAGGGTCTAAAGTTGTGAATGAACCGCGTCAACAACTCGAGAAGGGCTTCCTGTTAGAAGCTTTTGGTGGATTATTCGGTAGGAGAGCGGAGAAAGAAGATGACCGGATTTCTGGAAAGCCTGGGTTTGAGTCAGATATTGACTCCCGATCGGCTCGTCAGCTTGCTCAAAGCGGTGCTTACGCTCATCATCGGTGTACTGCTGGCGCGCCTTGCCAGCTCGGCGGCCGCCAAAGTCATAAAGGGCCGGATGAGCCTGCACGAGGCCGTCATCGTTCGAAGGCTCGTCTTTTACATTTTGACGGGACTCGTTCTCGCGACCGCACTTCACCAACTGGGTTTTCAACTCGGTGTCCTCCTGGGCGCAGCAGGAATTCTCACCGTGGCCATTGGTTTTGCATCCCAAACCTCCGCCTCAAATCTCATTAGTGGACTTTTCCTCATCGCCGAGCGCCCTTTTGCTGTGGGAGACTTGGTGATGGTTGAAAATACAACGGGGATTGTACAGTCTATTGATCTCTTGTCGGTTAAACTCCGGACATTCGACAACCTCTTCGTACGGGTTCCAAACGAACACATCATCAAGTCGATCGTTACAAATGTGACCCGCTTTCCGATACGGCGAGTGGATATCGAAGTGGGCATCGCCTACAAGGAAAATGTCGAGAAGGTCAGGGGAATCTTGTTTGGTGTCGCGGATCGAAATCCTCTTTGCCTGGATGATCCCAAGCCCATATTGATTTTCATGGGCTACGGTGATTCGGCTTTGGAGTTCAAGTTCTGCGTGTGGGGCGCCAGCGGAAATTTCCTGGATCTGATGAACTCGATAAAAGAAGAGATCAAGGTTGCCTTTGATGACCAGGGAATTGAAATACCGTTTCCGCACCGGACATTGTACACGGGCAGCGTAACGGAGCCATTCCCCGTTCGTGTTGTAGAGGAATCAAAGAGCTAGGCCTGGTGAGGCCTGCTCAAGGAGGTCAATATGTCACGGTTTTTTATGGGCCTGCTGGCGATGGCGATGATAATGATCCCGGCGACCGGCGCACTGGCGCAGGGAAGTGATGGGTTGCAGGGCATTCAGAGTGTTTATGTCCTCATCCAGGACCTTCCGGAGGAACTGGCAAAGGACGGTCTAACTCAGGAGATTCTTCGTAAGGATATGGAAGAGCCCATCCTGGCGACCGGACTCCGCGTGCTTTCTCTCGAAGAATCGATGGAGGCCCGCCCGGATCAGGGGATCCTCAGGCTCGTCATCATGTCCCAACCCGTATCGGAAAATAATCGCATCTATGCCGTGCGGTTGGATTTCAGGCGTAAGGTCATGATCGCCGGCCAGCCTGAAACGCAGCTGATGGCCAGCACCTGGCAGGCGCTTGATATCGGCATGACGCCCATCAAAGATATGCTCGAGATTCGAAGCGCGGCACGCGACCTGGTGAGCAAGTTTGCTGCGGATCACAGCAATGCCAATCCCAAAGTGCCGGGGAAATCTTCGAAGTAGGCATCCAACGAAGACCGGCCGATCGAAGCGGCCGGCGGGAGATCCCAGGCTTCCGCCGTCAATCGCCCCATCGCGCGCGGAAGCCCCGCACATCGACGTGGACGAAGGGTCCATGGTTCTGCGTTTTCCTGTAGCGGGCGAGTCCTCCCAGGAAGTGCTCATAGAAGGGCTTCCCGTAAAGAACATCCACGATGTCGTAGAGAACGGCCGCATCCCGGTAGTCAATCTCTCCATCGTGGTTCAGGTCATCCATCACACCGTTGAGGGGATCGGCATCGATGAAAATATCGGCGGCGCCTCCGTAAACGTGCCGGCTGTATTTGACATTTCCGATACTCTTGTTGTAGTAGGGGGTCCTGTATCCGCTCATAATGTTAAATGTACCGCAATGAATACCGGCTTCGTTTGTCTTCCGTAGAATCAGCTCCAGCTTGAGAACCAGCTTTTCTTTAACAACGACATACTTGGGGCTGCCGCCTTCCTGATGGCACAGGAACTGCCCAATGTTGAAGTGGGGGGAAACCAGTGTCTTTTCGTTCTCCTGCGTTACCTCGATGAAGCCGCGGGGGGCCTCATAGATCTTTAAATTTTTAAGGGGAATCTTGGGATAATCTCCGATCCGATACCCGTTAAGATAGCCATTTTTAACATTACTCGAGGGGACCATGACAAAAACATTGAGGCTCATGGAATCACCGACATCAGGGTGGTGGATTCGAATATGGTAGAGACCTGGGACTTTGGGAGCCGTCCAAGTAAGCGAGAAGTCTTTGGAGCAGGACGCTGTCAGATCTCCTTCCAGGCGCCACGCGCTTCGGGGCTTGGGATCAAGATCGAAGGACACCAGCTCATTGGGGAGGAGATAAATGGCAAAAGTATTGTATGGATTCTTCATCCCCTTGAACTTCAAGTTGAAGTCAGCCCTGCCGGTTTCGTAGGGAAGCGCTGATCCTTGCGATGCCGGAGCGGGCGCCGGCGCACAAAGTATCGCTACAAACGCCACGAAAGATATTGCCGGTCTTCGTGACATCGGCTTCCTTTCCAGAGCTACTGGACCGGGGGAGGCTCCCGCAGGGCCTCCAGCAAAAGGCGGTCGCGGTCATAAATATCCCGCCTGAGGTGGCAGCGGTTGGCCCGATCGACCCATGCCGTCCAGTAGAGGAGGTGGACCCGGATCGGATGTGGCAGAGAAACCGTCCGCTCCCGTCCTTCCTGCTCCACTTTAACAATCTGTTCAGGCGTCCACTGGGGATCATCACTCAAGAGATAGTGGGCGAGTTCCACCGGCTTTTCTATTCGGATGCAACCGGAGCTGAAAGCACGCTCAGCCTTGGCGAAAAGACCCTTGGCGGGTGTGTCATGGAGGTAGACATCGAATTTGTTGGGGAACATAAATTTCACCAGCCCCAGCGCATTCTGCGGACCGGGATCCTGGCGGAATCTGTAGGGCAATCTCTGCGCGCTCATGCCGGCCCAGCGGACCGTCGACGGATCCACCTCCCGTGCGTCGGCGCCCCACCCCGAGTAAACTCGGATCTTCTGCGCCGCCAAAAAACCCGGGTCCTTCTGCACCTTGGGAAGGATGTCCTTGGAGGCGATCCCCGGCGGGACATTCCAGTAGGGGCTCATGACGAGGTAGGTCATCATCGCGCTGAAGACAGGCGTGCGCCGTTGATCCTTCCCGACGACCACTTTCATTGTCAGGATGGTATCGGCGTTCTGTACAACGAACAGATGAAAATCAGCGACATTGACGAGGAGATATCTTGTTCCCAGATCCTGCGGCAGCCAGCGCCAGCGTTCCAGATTGAGAAGGATCTTCTCGACCGTCCTCTCCACGGGGATATTGAGCGCCCCGATGGTTTTCTGACCGACAATTCCATCCACATCCAAGCCGCGTAGCTCCTGAAAATCCAAGACCGCATCGCGGAGCGTTGCGTCAAAAGCCTCGGGGTCGGCGGTCATTCCATCCGCCAGAAGATTTTCCGCGGCGAGACGCCGGCGGAGCTCTTGTACACGGCCGTCAATGGAACCCAGCTCAAGCTTGGGGCCCGGGGAAACGGTGGGCCATCCGCCCTGATCTGATATTCGGCGGTAATGAGCCAGCGCGGTTTTCAGTCGCCTGTAACCGGGACCCATCGGGAGCAAGGATGGCAGTTCCTCTTTGATTCCCGCCCCCTGAAGCGCTTTTTCGAGGACTTGCGCCAGGTCCCCCTCCCGGCGGGTGGCGATCCATTCCGGGTCCAGGGTCTCAGGATTGACCCTCCCGGAAAGGAGGTGGGAAGCGTATACAAGAAACCCGTCTGTGAGCAGAAGTTCGAGATCGACATAGAGATCCGGGCCTGCCCCGCCGGGCGTCCGCGCCTTGTCGAGACGCGTTGCGATTCCCTCCAGATGATAATCCTCCGGGATGAGACCCTCTTGATAGGCGCCGCGAAGGGCTTCCAAAAGATCCTCCGCCGCGGTGGTGACTCCGCGGTCATCAATCCAAGCCGGCGCAAAGGTTCTTTCCTGATAGAAGCGCGGGAGCGCCAGGGAAGCGTAGATCCGCTCCTCCCCAATCTTGATATGGGGAGGAACTCCGGCGGATTCTATTCGGCGCCGCAGGGACTCGCGCACGATCTCCGCGAGGTTCGGTGTAGTAACCATGGTTTCATTTCCCGATGGACCTTCGGGAATGGACAAGGCGACCAAGGATACCGCGATGATAATGGCCAAGGAATGCCATTTGATCATTTGTTAAAGACCCTTCTCGACCATGAGTTGGGCGAAGTCGGCCAATCTCGCGGAGTATCCCCATTCATTGTCATACCAAGCCAATACTTTAGCCACGCGGTCTCTCAGGACAAGCGTGCTCTCGGCATCGACAATACTGGAATGCGGATCACCGATGATATCCCGGGAGACAAGGGCTTCGTCGGAGACCCGGAGGATTCCGGCGAAGTGGTCTTCCTGGGAGGCGTCGCGAAGGGCTTGGTTGACCCCATCGGCGGATACGGTGGACCCAAGGGTCGCCACGATATCGGTAATCGATCCATCCGGGACCGGCACCCGCAGCGCCATCCCATCCATGCGGCCCTTAAGATCGGGAATGACCAGCGCTGTTGCCCGGGCGGCGCCTGTCGTCGTTGGAACGATCGAGAGGCTCGCTGAGCGTCCCCGCCGGCGTTTCCGCGTGGGAATATCCATGAGCGACTGGCTGGATGTATAGGCATGCACCGTCGTAATCATGAGATGCTCCACTTTAAAGCGGTCATGAAGAACCTTGGCGACGGGAGCCAGGGAATTTGTTGTACAAGATGCGTTGGATACAATGTGATGGCGGCTGGGATCGTAGGTTTTATGATTAACGCCCAGGACGAAGGTCCCATCCGCATCGTCCATGGGCGCTGAGATGATGACCTTCTTTGCGCCGGCCGCCAGATGCCCCGCCGCCGCCTCTCGTTTTCTGAAGACGCCGGTGCACTCGAGCACGATGTCGACGCCGATACTCTTCCACGGAATCTTCTTGGGATCAGATTCCGAGAAGAAATGTATGTTTCGATCTCCAACCTGGATGGAATTATTCTCATCACTGACCTTCAAAGGATACCATCCGTGTACAGAGTCGTACTTCAGGAGATACGCCAGGTCGCCGATGTCGGCCAGATCGTTAATGCCTACGACCTCGACGCCCTTCCTCGACATCAGGTGTTTAAGCGTGCAACGGCCGATGCGCCCAAAGCCATTGATTCCTATTTTCGTCATTGGACATTACCTCCAGTTGAATTACAGGGGACTCCCTTCCACCAGCTTCACTTTCATCATGCTCACTTCCAGCGGGCGCTTCAAGATGAACAGGGCATGATCCTTGCGCAAATGGTACCATTCCCTAATATCAAGTGTATAAACCCTATCTGAAGGAGGTTCTGACCATGAGATGTGGCGGCAATAATGCTGTAACTGAATTTAGGGGATGGGATTGCAGCCTCCAGCGACGGGGTCCCGCTTGTCTGTTCCTGGTAATTTTCAGCCTCGCTTGGCGGGGTCCGGCATACGCCGCTGAGATTTCCGGATACCATTTTGACAACGAGATGATGGTTGAGGGAAGTTCTCTGATGCTCAGAAGCCTCGCGATTAAGGAAGCTACCTTTTTTAAGATTGACGTATACGCCATCGGCCTCTACTTTGCGGGTGGCACACTCACCGCCGAGTCGATCCTCGCTCCGGGCGGGACCAAAGTTCTCATGATGAAGTTCCTCGTCGATGTCACCGGCAAGAAGCTGGGCGACTCCTGGATACGCGACCTCGGAGCCAGCTGTGAATCGAACTGCGATTCCTTGCTGACCGCGGCGGGGAAGATCGCCGGCAATCTTCCGGACATCAAGAAGGGTCAAACAATTACCTATATTGTTTTCCCATCACGGGTTCAGATTTTGGTGAACGGCTCCTCCATCGGGTTCTTGGAAGGAGCCAACGCCTCTCGAGCCGTCCTGGCCGCCATTTTCGGAAAGAGAGCTTCAAAGCGTCTCCAGGACAATCTCCTGCGTCCGTTGCCGCAATGATGCTCTACCCGGTGATTTCACCAAACGAGTCTTGATGAATGCGAAATCGATGGGGGATGTGTCCATGAAAGTGTTCCTTGGCCGGCTCAGGAGCCGATTTCTCGCTGGTGCTCTCTTCATCGTGCCCCTTGTCGTTACGATTCTTGTTCTCCAGTACATCTTTCGCACACTCGATCAATTCTTGGGTCCTGTGGCGGCCGAGATTCTGGGTCGTCAAATCCCCGGGGTCGGCATTCTCGCAACGATCGGTCTGGTCTTCCTGGTGGGAGTTTTTGTAACGAATCTTTTAGGCCGGCGATTGTTCCACCTCGTTGAACGCCTCATGACGAGCCTCCCAATGGCAGGGTCCATCTACAAAGGCTCGCGCGACATCCTGATGGCCGTCGCCGCACCGGAGCGAAAAAGATTCAGGGACGTTGTGATGCTGGAGTACCCCAGTGAGGGCAAGTTCTCCTACGGATTTGTGACAAGCTATATGACCCGGGAGATGTTGGGGGGGAGCGAGTCTATCGCAAACATCTTCATCCCAAGCGCGCCCCTTCCCACAAGCGGCCCCCTCGTGGCTGTTCGTGTCGAGGATCTCATGTATCTCGATATGTCCATTGATGACGCCCTCAAGATGATCGTCTCGGGAGGGATCGTGACCCCCAAGATCATTCGTATCAGGGAGCATCCTCTTGATGGGGATATGGAATAACTATGAATGAAGTCATATAGGGGATTCCGCCCGTGATCCTTCAGTTCGCGCTTTTCCTTTTCGGCCTGGCTCTTCTGTTGGCCGGCGCCCACATGCTTGTTGACGGATCGTCAAAGCTGGCCGGAAGCCTTGGGGTTTCCAGGCTCTTCATTGGTCTCACTGTCGTCGCATTCGGTACGAGCGCTCCGGAGCTGGCGGTCAACATCCAGGCGGCTCTCTCGGGAAAAACAGACATTGGATTTGGAAATATCGTCGGTTCCAACATCGGCAATATCGGTCTCATCATCGGCGTCTGCGCTCTTCTGCGCCCCCTCACCATCGAAGGGATCCTGGTGCGCAGGGAGATCCCCATGATGATCCTTGTTACCCTCGCAGGACTCGTCCTAGGTTTTGACACACTCCTACGAACGGGGCCGGGGATCTATGACCGGTTCGATGGACTGATGCTCCTTCTTCTCTTTGGGATCTTTATGTTTTACACCGTCGCGGGAGTTCTGCGGAAGGAAACGATCGATCCGCTGCTCGAGCAGACGACTCAAAAGGCGGCGTCTGGAATCCAGCGCAAGCTCTCCGCCAATCTGGCGCTCTCAGGACTCGGTCTGATCATGCTCATTTTAGGGGCGCATCTTTCCACCGGCTCCGCTGTGCATCTTTCGAAAAGCCTGGGAGTGCCACCCGCCGTCGTTGGGCTGAGCCTTGTGGCCCTGGGAACAAGCCTACCCGAACTTGTCACGTCTGTCGTTGCGACCTGGAAGGGGCACACGGACTTGGCCGTGGGCAACATTGTGGGATCGAATATTTTCAATCTCGGCTTTATTCAGGGCCTCACCGCGCTTATCAAGCCGGTCGCTGTACCCAAAGGAGGGCTTGCCGATTTGTGGGTCATGATGGGTTTCGCCGCCCTTCTCCTGCCCTTTGCCATTACGGATAGACTGCGGATCGTACGGTGGGAAGGAGGCGTTCTTCTGACCGCGTATGCGGGTTACATGACCATCAGATTTCTTAGCATGCCCTCTCCCTAAGGACACATCGGCGCCGGATGGCAATGTCTACTTGCTCCAACCCACTTCGATTCCCGACGTGCCCTGGGTTCCGGTCAGCGTTTGGAGTTTGAAGTGTTGAGAGAGCATATACTCAAGATTGATATAGAAGCTGGTCGCTGAGTCGAGAGCTTGCTCATACTTGAGGAGGGCGCGAGGCGTAAGATACTTGCCGACAATGAGAGTGCTTTGAGTATCGGTTCCCTCGGCTCTCCGTATGGACATCATATCCACACCCAAGCTTCGAGATAGCCGCTCTTCGAGCTTCGCTAACGGGTAACTTGCAGCGACATCAATGGCCCGGCTCTGCAAGAGGTCCATCTGGTTTGAGCTAAGCTCTCCCAGAGGCCGCCCGAAGAGCAGAAAGGCCATAATATCACCCTCTGTCATTTCCGGATCTGAACTGAACGCCAGCTCGGGTTGTTGGGCCGTGCCGCTGAAAAGGGTCGTTATCACGGCATCTCCGACGCGGGCGCTGAGAACAAGGTCGATGGATGGATCGATCTCGTCCCCGCCGAAGAAAACAACCTTTCCACTATCGATACTGAAAGTGCGGCCCAGAAAGATCAACTGCCCCCGAACGGCGCTAAGCTCGCCGGTGATTGTCGGCAGTGTCCTCCCCTTTTGCGCCACGTTTAATTCACCCGCAAGCTCTACATCAAGTCCTCGTCCACGAATCCAAAGCCCGGAGGGAATAGAAACCGCCACATTCAAGTTCATTTCCAATAGTTTCGGGGGCTCCGACATGCCATCGGCTTTCGGTTTCCCGGGAGAGCCTGGGGATGACTCCTCCAAACTCACAGGATGCAACCCCTCCACGCCCCAGAGTAAGGCTTCACCGTCGATGGGATGAAGCGCTCGTTTTTCCTCGGGGATGCGAATCACACCGTTCAGGATTTCAATCTGGCCTTCGATTTCCGGCTTCCTTCCAGTGCCCGATAGCTTCACGGTTGCGTCCGCAACAGTTCGTGAGCCATCCGCCGTCGAAACTCGGAATTTGCGGGCCAGAAGTCCGCCGCTCAGATCCGGATTATTCGCTGGACCGGAGGCTGTCAGTTGCAGCCCAACATTGCCGCCGATTTCAACATCGGGGGGCAGAAGGCCGTTGAAATCGGAAAGGTCGAGTTTTTCCGCGTTCACGGACGCTTCCATGGGCCGGCCTTCTGGGATCAGAAATGTATAGGGGTGAAGAGAGAAGCGTATGGGAAGGCCGGCCTTCGCCGTCAGGATCTCTTTGTTATCTTTGAGGAAAGTTACCGATGATGTCAGGGGCGATAGCATGGCCATCCGCATCGTGGCGGGCTCACCTGTGAATCCGTGGGCCCATGAGTTCGAATCCGCTGCCGCTGAGCCGTTGAGTTCACCACTTGCATTCAGGCTATACGACGACAATCTGGGCCAGCCAGGGAATGCAGCGCGAAGGGTGAGTTCCCCTGTCGGTTTTCCCAGAGTGCCCCCCAGGACAACCCGGCCGTCAAGTTTCACAATCCGCTTTTCTTCTTCCGCTCCCGCCGCCAGATATTCTAATGGGATCGGGGCGTTCTTCAGGGTGAGCTCGGCGAAGAGATCTCCCGCCCCGAAGTCGGAGTGGAAAGGATGGATCGAAAGGATCATGGGCAGGGCGGTCTTCCCGCTGAGAAGGATCCCCGAGGCATTCCCCACACTCAGGCTTCCCCGAACGGCTCCTTCATGCGCATCCAGAATCAGTCTGGCCGCGAGATCCCTTCGATCCGCCAGATGGAATCCGGTGATCTCGATATCGCCATGCAACTCATTTCTCCCATGGGCTTCCAGGGTCATGTCCAGCTTCTGCGGCCAGAGATCCGCGGGCAGATTTAAGAAAGGAGGTTTTTCAGGAAGGAGTGTGGCGATCTCAACCCGCAGGTTTGAGCTATCGGGCGCTAGGAAGCCGTCGGCGCGGACCTGTCCCATGCCGCCGCGCAGGTCGAGCTGCGAAATGGAGAGAGTGTGGCTTGCCTGATCGAAGCCGAACCGGAAAGGATGTAATGACGTCAGATCCCGGCCGCGGACAACCCATCTAAGTGAGTCGAGATCAACGGCCAAATCCGGCCTTATATGAACCCTCAGTACGTTGAACATTTCGAGGTCGGGTCCCGAGGCCATGAGGGTCAGCTGTATGGGAAGAAGAGAATCCGCGCCGGAGGCAGCCCGCACCGTCACCTTGTCGAGCCGAATACGGTCCAAATCTACTCCCTTCCCCGCCGTCATCTGTGTTTCAACCCGGCCGTGCTGGTAGGACAGGTCGCCGCTTATCTCGGGTACGGCATACCGTCTATAGCTCCCGCCTCCCTTGAAACCCACTTTCACATTCGGGGATTTCATGGCGCCCGATAGATTCGCATGCACAGAGACGGATGCGTTCAATGTGGAGTCCCCAAGGGCGCGGCGCAGGAGCCCCTCATTAGCTGCTTCGAGTTGTGCTTCCAATGATAAACTGTCGGCGAAGATGGCTCCCTCGGCTTTCAGATCCAAGCCATCGAGTCGTAGGGAGAGGGTATCTATGGATGTCACCGTCCCATTGGTTTCGACCACGATCCTTCCATCCTCAATCCAGTCCGTTTCCTTGAGATCGAGGGTCGCCGCCACTGAGGATTCGGCAGGCTCATTGCGCGACGCGATATGGAAGCGGCCGCGCACCGGGCCGAGATCACCGATCTGCGCCTGGGGCGGGAGGAAAAGGGGTCCCCAGACGCGCGGCCCTGGAAGGATAAAGCGGCCCCCTGCCTGCAGGTTCCGCTGATCGCCTTTGATTGTAAAAGTTCCGTCGGCGATAATGTTAAACATCTCATTCCGGCGCCAGCGGGCGGCCAGTGAATCCCTCACATGGTTCTCGAGGGGAAGACGGGACATCAGCAGACGGGGCGGTTCCGGCCATGACCACGACAGCCGGAAGGACCCCGCTCTTGAGGAGGAATAACGGCCGCCGAGGGTCGCGTCCCCTAAAGCGCCGCGAAGGGTGACCCCGGAAACCTCGGTTTCACTTGTCGCGCGCTGCACGCGAATCGTCGCCTCGGGCTTCGACGGGGGCTTTGCCACAGTGTCTCCCCCCGTTTCTACAATATAGATGGGAGCCATGTGCACGGTGAGGGTATCCGACAACAGAAGCTCGGCACAGGTCTGCGCCATGAGGCCCATGGCGTCGACTTCGAGTTCCAGGGATGCCGCCTCCCCGGGCCGGAGCTGATAATGAACTCTCACCTCATCCACGGTCAGGGATCCGAAACGAAGCGCTGCCAGAAGATCTGTTTCAACTGCGGGAGCCTTTGTTGAACCCGTTACAACCGCCTTCAGATCGGCGAAGAGGCTGTCAGGCCAGGATGCCTCAGGCCGCAATCTCTGCAGCAGGGCCGTTCCGCGCAGATGCGCCTCGGCCTGCGCCCAAATGGAATCGGGAGCCAAAGTACCGAAGGCATCGATATGCATGTCCGAAAAAGCCAGCGATAGTGTATCGGCTTGGAAGGTGTCATTGCGATAAGAGAGTGACGCCCGCCCGCCATCGATCCATGAATTGGGAGCGATCTCGATTCGCAGGGAGGTCTCCGGTTTGAGCCCTACCTTTACGGTCCCTTTGCCCGAGATTTTGATACCTTCGAGTGGAGGAAGCCCCTGCACAAAGCCGGCGAGTTCGGGAATTGCAGAGATGTCCTGAATCCCGGGTGTGTGGAGAACGAGGTCGACGTCAAGCGTCTCAGGCATGATGCCTTTGCGATCCACCCGGATCGACAGGTCAACACCCCACGCATTGTCGTCTAGGACGCCTTCTTCGCCCGAGAGGACGATCCTGATCCTGTTATCTTGGGAAGAAGAGAGCGCCAGGGCTATCGTCTGTGTCCCGAATTGTCCCAGAATGCGCCCCTTCGCTTGTCCTCGTCTCATGTCGACTTGCAGCTCCCCTTGATCAACGCGCCATTTTCCATCCGTCTGCTTGGCGGAGCACTGATTCAATGTCACATCGGGGGCGTGGCCCTTGAGGAGGTCGATACTGCCTCCGAGGATGATTTCACTCATCATGAGGTTTTTGGTCCATCGGATGCGCGTGACGCTCAGCCGGAACTGATCCACGGCGATAGAGGGCAGGGCTGGGATCTCCCCAGCGCGGGGGAATCCGGATGAGGCCCCGTGCGCTTTCTTGGGATCTTGTGGTGTTTCCCCAATCGTAAGAATAGATTGTATAGCCTCCACATCTGCAATGACCCCGAGCATGGAAAGTTCGGAGACCTGAATATCCCGGCGCAGGAGCTGCAGGGGCATGATCGAGATCCGCAGGGAATCGGCGGCAAGAAGTGTATCTTCCGGCGTCGTCCATAGAATCCCTGAAATCGCCACGGAATCCAGAGCACGCCACCTGGCGCTCTTGACGGAAAGGCTGCCCGGAGCAACTTTGATGACACGGCGGATTGTATAAGCCAAGATCTCGTTCCGGATCGGCGCCACGGTCGAGACGAGCACGCCGGCGAGAAGCCCGATGCCGACGAGCACGATCAGCAGAGTGAGGCCGTACCGGAGGGCTCGGCGCCGGCGGCTCTCGGATCGCTCTCTATCAGTATCGCTCGTCATCATCCCTGCTCATTTCATGTCATGGGCTGCCACTAGAAGGGGTTTCCAATACTGATATGGATGACCGTCTTGGGCTGCATGGGGACCTTATCCGTCAGCCTCCTGCCGATATCGAGTCGAATGGGGCCAACCGGAGTCTGAACCATAATGGCCGGGCCTACGGCGATTTCCAGATCATCGAGGGATGCCTCTTGCCTGCGCTGCCAAACCTGCCCGGAGTCAACAAAGAGCGCCCCCTTGAAGCGCCAGATGAGGGGAAAGCGGATTTCCGCCGCCGCTTCGATTTTTTCCTCCCCACCCAGGGGCGTTCCACTCTCATCGACGGGGCCCAGCTGTCGGCGTTTGAAACCGCGCATCGATGTGGCTCCACCAGCGTAGAACCGCTTGTTGGGGAGAAGAACCTTAGAACCACTCGTGGGCGCCCCGAGTCCCCATACGATCTTTGTCGCCAGGACGACTCCGCTCAGGAGACTGACATAAGAAGACGCAGAAGCCAGGCCAAGAATATAATGGTTCTCCGACACCGCCCCCGGCAGTCCCCATTCGATATTGATCCCGCTGATCGTGCCGCGGGTTGGGTAGAAGCGGGTGTCGATCGCCTCCCGGTTCCATCCGAGGGAAATAATGCTCAGGAGTCCGGCGCCTTCTACAGAGGGATCCTCATCGGGGATCTTGGCTTCTACATTAATACGCGACACCGCCACTCCGAGTCTGGCCGCCGTCATCGCTGAGAACCGGTATCGGATGGCAAATTCACCTTGGACACCCAGCAGGTTGTAGCTCTCTTCGCGCTCCCGATTCAACGAGGCATTGAGGATTCCCCGGGTTTGAGATCCGAGAAGCGCCGGCCACCAGGTTGATGCCCCCACGCTCTGTTTGAAACGTGAGGCCGCTCCCCTCAGTTCCGCTCCTCGGCCCTTTTTAAAGAGATTCCGGTGCCCCCATCGGCTGTATCCCCGAAGATAATCATCGGTCCAGAAGCCGATCCCCGCTTCGGCATAGATCATGTCTCTCTCCACAAGATCAGCTTGTACATTCAAGCGATCAGAGGTTGAGGGAGCGGCCGCCACCCGGACGCGTCGAAAGAGTTCCAGGAGCCGCAGGTTCTCCTCGGCCATGTGAAGCCGGGTCGGAGAATAGATTTCGCCCGGTTGAATGTCGATGGACTTGCCGACAAGGGCTTTAAGATCCTCACGAGCGCCGTCGATCAGGATATCTCCGAAGAAACTCTTGGGCCCTGGTTGTACATTAAACTGCAAATCGACCCGTGTTGTGTCGAGGGGAGTGATCAGGGATTCGACCTTGACCGAGGCGTAACCGGCTCTTTGCAAGGCCAGTTCGATGGACCTTGCCGCCTGCTGCACGGGCGCATCTGAGAAAGGCGATCCCTTGGTTAAGCCAAGGGAGGCGGTGGCGGCGCGCTCGAGCGCTGCGGGAACTCCGGTCACGACAATGTCATGGATCAGGATACGCGGACCCGCTTGCGCCTCTAGAATAACCCTCACCCTGCTTTTCTTTACTTCGGGTTCGAAGGATGCCGTCACACGAGCCTGCGGATATCCATGACGCGCCAAGTAGAGCCGGGCTCTCTCAAGATCTTCCTGCAGGATTGTGGGGTAGAAGGTTGGCCTGCGTGTTTTCAGGAGTTGTCGGCGGGGCGTCAAGGCGAGCCCCTTCTCCAGGCCGCCGACGAGAGCCGGGTCCACGCCGCGGATGTCCAAAGACGATACGAACCAACCCTTGTAGGCCGACGGATCATCGCCCGCCTGCGCCGCCCCGTGAGAGCAGAGGCAGGCCAGAACCGTGGCCAGAAGAGCGGCGGCTCCACGGAGAATGGTGTGTCTTCCCGGACGTTCCGTCATTATCATGGCTTTCGGACGCGCGATACCCGTTGAGAGGAGATTCGTTCACTCATTTTGTAAGAGTATGCCCTCAGGACGGAGAGATAAAGCCATCTTGACGCGGAGCCGCTTCAATGAGGAGCCGTAGACGATCATGAACAGAATAGGGATAGTATTAATGGCATGGGTTATCAGCGTCGTTTTCTGGCCCGATACATCGATTGCGGATCCGTCAAATCGGGTGCGAGGCCTCGTTTGGATCCAACCGGCCCTTGGGTGGTCGGTTGGAGATGATCGGGTCAGTGGCCAAATCGATGCGGATATCAGCATTTACGATATCCCGACCATCGGACCTATCAGCGCGACCCTTCCTGTCAGCGCCGATGTGATCTTTGAGGATCCCACCGGCATTCTGGCCGGGGGAGAGCTGAGCGTCGGGCGCTACGGACTCGAGGTCAATCTGATCTACTTGCCGGAGGCGGCCACGGTGCAGGGTGGCGTGAAGATGTGCGGGGGGCTACTGACCGATGCCGAGTGCGATCTGCTCCGTCTGTTGGACCCGTTGGGGTCAGGGATGACGGTGCCGGATGATCTGATTGTAGAAGACCAACTCGGGAATTTAGCTGTTACGGTCGGCGTTAACTATCACCTCGTGGCGGCCAAGAAATGGGATATCTGGGCGGGCCCGATGATTGTCTGGTCGGTTTGGGACACATACGATTTCTCGGATGTTCAAGTCCAGCTCAGCACGTCGCTGGAGAGCCTGCTGGCGCAGTTCCGCTACTTCGCGGGCGACGACCTCGACCTGCCGGGCGGCAGCGGAAGATATAGGGCGGGCGGATTAAGCGCCGGTCTCGCCTACCGTTTTGGCGGGTGATGCGCACGCTGTCGTGGGTTCTATGGGGTGGAACTGCGTCATCGACCGACCGTTCAGAAACATCCAGGATGGAGACTTTCACAAAACTGGATGATGATGATAGGTTGAAGGCCACAGCTCCTTTCTTGATGCAACGCCGGCTATCATGCCCGATACTCAAAACACATTCCTCACCAGCCAATGATTAGGGAAATCCCGCGTAAACATTATCTTCCTTTGGATCGTGAATGGATAAGGGTTGGGGTCTTTTCCACACTATTGATTGAGCACAACCCTTCCGCACAGGGCATTCCAGTCTCCGCAGCGCATCCCCAAAATGCCGGCGAGTCATTGTTTTTCAAGGAGAAATGTGATAAAATCAATATGTTCTGTAGGATAGCATTTTTCCTTCCGGCGCAGATCGATTCGATGGACATTTTTAATGCGCTGCTGGGATTCGACACTCATCTGGGCGGTCCCCGGGACCTTTCCCGGCCAACATGTCTCTTCCGGTATCAGTTTAGACCGGTAGCAGTTTGGAAAGGATAAAAGGATGCGCAAAGCTCGACACATTTCATTGATGCTCCTGCCGCTGGCCCTTCTACTGGCCGGCGGGACGGCCTCCTACGCCTTTGTTGAAGTTGATGAAGCACCCCTTCAGATTTCTCGACTCGGTTGGGTGGAGGAGGGAGGGCTCTTAATCCAGCCCACCGAGAAATCCAGCCTGGAAAAGAGCTCCGCGCTCAGCGCCTTAACCGAACGGTATGGAGGGAATTGGCGGTTTAACCGGAATGCGATCACCGGCGGTTTTCATACGATTTATGGATCCGGATTCCAATTCGCCGGGTCCATCAGCACGAGCATGGATGCGGAACAAGCCGCTCAGACTTTCGTTGCCGCCAATCCGGATATCTTCGGCGCGGGATTGGATGCATTGAAAACGGCTGAGATCCGGAACGGTGTCGGCAAGTGGGTTGTTCATTTCGACCAGGTCGTCAATGGCGTTCGAGTCGTCGGCGGGCGGGCTCATGTCGTCTTCACCGAGTCGGGCCGGATTTTCGCCATGGGCTCCGATGTTTACCCCAATGTCCTTGATAGGATGGGAGGCGCGACCCCGATTCTGTCTGAAGCCGAGGCGATCTCCATCGCAAGCCGCGATATCGGTTTCTTGGATGGCACCGACATTGTCACCCACCATGAGCTGGTCATTCTGCCCGTGCGGGAGGATGCCGGCGAGCTTCTCGAGCTCAACTACCGGCTTGCCTATAGACTTGATCTATTTGTGATAGACCCGCGCAGCCACTGGTCCACCTATGTGGACGCCCAAAGCGGCGAGATTCTCTGGCGGGAGAGTCTGATCCGCACGCTTGATTACACCGGCCACATTCAGGGCGATGTGGAGTGGGACGGCTATTGCGATGGTTACACAAATAACTACCCGGTCGAGGAGATGATAGTCAATATCTCCGGTGTCGGATCGACGATTTCTGATACAAACGGAGACTTCACCCTTTCGTACGGTGGAACCGACACCAGAACCGCCACGGCCCGGTTCCTCAGCCAGTGGCTCAATGTGGACCGCTATACAGGAACAAACGCGCAATTCAGCGGCTCCATCACACCCGGGAACTCTTTAACCATTGACTGGTCAAACTCAAACTCCCTTCCAAGCGAGCGGGACTGCTTTGCCTATCTCAACCATGAGCATAGTTGGCTCAATGAGGTGGATCCCTCTTTTACCGGCATGGATTACGAGGTACCCTGTTCGGTTGAGCGAACCGATGGCTACTGCCCTGGAAATGCCTGGTACGACTACTACGGCGTCAACTTCTGTTCTGAATCCAGCAGCTATGGCAATACCGGCCGGCTGGGAGATGTGGCCTACCATGAGTATGGCCACGGTATAACCCATGAGATCTACAACCCGAACGATCCCCCGAGCGATCTGCATGAGGGGAACTCGGATGTGGCGGCTCTTCTACTGACAAGGGAGCCCCGGCTCGGGCTTGGCTTTTATTTGAACAACTGCACCTCGGGCATCCGCAATGCTGAGAACTCGCTGATCTATCCGGATGATCTGACCGGAGCGGGTCACACCGATGGGCAGATCATCTCCGGCTTTATATGGGATTCCTGGCAGGCTCTTATGGACGCCTTCCCCTGGGAATATGCCGATGATGTGATTGCCCACGATTGGCATTTCGCGCGAATGCTCGGCCTGCCGCATAATATGCCTGACCAGATCTATTGGACCTTCGTGGCCGATGATGATGACGGCAATCTCGACAACGGGACACCGCATCACGCCTATCTTTGTGTTGGCGCGACCAACCACGGCTTTGACTGTCCTGAGATTATCAGCCCGATTTCTATTGTGCACACACCCGTCACAGAGCAGACAAGCACCACAGATCCCACACTGATCACCGCGAATATATCCTCCTCCTCACCGATTAATGAGAGCGCCTGCCGTGTCACCTACAGGGTCGATGGCGGCTCCTTCTCAAATGTGGGTATGACGAATGTGGGCGGTGACGACTTTGCCGGCTACATCCCGGCCCAGGCTGCTTGTACATTCGTTGAGTATTATATTTACGGCGAGGATGACAATGCTTTCTCCGCGACCCATCCGTCCAACGCCCCCGTGTCACTCCACGGCTTCTATGTGGGGGAGATTACAACCGTCTTTGAGGATGATTTTGAAACGAACCTCGGATGGAGCGTCGGTGATACGGGTGATGATGCCACGACAGGTGTTTGGGAGCGTTGCGATCCCCAGGGCACGACGGCGCAGCCTGAAAATGATCACACGCCGGCACCGGGTGTGAGCGCCTACATTACACAATGCGCCGCGGGTTCAGGCCAAGGCAGCTATGACATCGACGGCGGCAAGACCACGCTGATGTCTCCCGTCTTCGATTTATCTTCTTACTCGAGCGCCACCGCGAGTTACTACCGCTGGTATTCCAATGACACCGGCTCGGGAGCCGGCGAGGACTACTGGGTTGTCCAGGTCACCGATGACGGATGGTCGACTTGGGCGACGCTCGAAAATACAAATGTGACGAACCGCAGCTGGCTCCAGATGCAATTTGATCTGGGCAGCCTCGTGAACCTCAACCATCAGGTGCAGTTCCGGTTTATCGCCAGCGATGAGGGTACCGGCTCCATCGTCGAGGCGGGAGTTGACGATTTCATGATCAGTAGCTGCGGGGGCGCGGTTTCCGATACGGAGCCGCCGGAAGTAACCGTCGTCGCGCCGAACGGCGGAGAAGAGATCAACGCGCTGAGCGCTTATACGATCACCTGGACCTCCAGCGATAATATCGCTGTCACGGGAACGATCGTGTTGCTCTCGACCGACGGCGGGTCGACCTATCCGGACACGCTGGCGACCTTGGCCGGCGAGACGAGCTTCGAGTGGGCGGTGCCCGATGTCGATGAGCCGGACTGCCGCATCAGAGTCGTCTGCGTCGACGCCGAGTCGAACGAGGGCAGTGACATCTCCGACGCCGACTTCCGCATCATCCCGCATGATGGGACAGCGCCGGAAGTAACCGTCGTCGCGCCGAACGGCGGAGAAGAGATCGACGCGTTGAGCGCTTATACGATCTCCTGGACCTCCAGCGATAATATCGCTGTCACGGGAACGATCGTATTGCTCTCGATCGACGGCGGGTCGACCTATCCGGA
>JAHJDP010000047.1 GCA_018831195.1 Candidatus Eisenbacteria bacterium
CAGCTGGCTCCGCCGGCGTGTCCGAATGTGCTACTGGAAGCAGTGGCGCCGGGCGCGAACAAAGGTGGGGAAACTGTTGGCATTGGGAACACGCAAACGCGAGGCGATCTTGACGGCGATCAGTCGCAAAAGCTACTGGCACCTGTCGAAATCCCTCGCGACACAGACCGGAATGACGAATGCGTGGCTTGCAAGCCAAGGATTGCTTTCCATCCGCGATCTGTGGATGAAAGCGCATGGCTATGCGTGAGTGAGACTTCTCGTGTGCTCCATCATCGTGAACCGCCCTGTGCGGACCCGCATGCAGAGGTGGTGTGGGGGCCGGAGGTTAGACGCCTCCGGCTACCCGATTAGGTGCCGCTCCTTCACCATGCACGCATTCGGAACAGTCGCCCTTGTTCACTCTCATCGTGCAAAGACACGACAATCTCGTCCGTATTGAATACAGCTGTATCATCGTCGGGCCGCAATGGCAGGTCCGAGTCGATCAGCGTGATGATGGGTTGAAGGCCCAAGTCGGCATACCGGCGAATGACTGTCAGCAGACTCTCTTTCTTGCGATCATCGAGGGACTCGAACACGCCGTCGTGGTAAACGAAGCGCGGGAACATGTCGCTTAGGTGGGCTCGCAGGATCGCCAAGTCAAAGGCGATACACAACAGTTTGCGATACGTATGACCAAGGTCGGCGCTAGTCGCATTGCCTGACTCATCAAGGATTTCCGCCTTGAACTCTAGATGCCCGGCTTGATTGGGCGATACGCTCAGCAGGGCCTTGCGGTCGATTACCTCTTCGACAATGTCGCTGAAGAACACGCGGATTGCCGAGAATAGGCTGTTTTGATCAGAGTTTTGCCTCTCAACATCCGCTTCGATCTGGGTCTGTAGATGCCCACGCTCTTCGGTCAATGCCCTGATCTCGGTTCGCAGTTCCTGCAGACGATGCAGGAAGCCGCGTTGGCGCTCCAGCGAAGTGATGTCAGCGCGTAGTGTCACCATCTCGTCCGAGACCTGCTTGTACTTGCCAAAGATGTCGGTTCCACTCAGGAATGAAAGCATCTCCGAGCGCTTTTTTCCCAAGGCATTCAGTTCTCCATTGATGCGTTTAAGCTCAGCTTCGACCTCGGCCCGTTCTTCCTGCAGATAGCCGCGGCGCTCATCGGTAATCGCTCGATTGAAGGCGATCAATTGCTGGAAGTCCTTCTTGATCTGCCCTTTGAACAAGACGCCAGCTTCCTCGAACAGACGCTGCGCCTCGTCAGGGTTGAAGAGGATTTGATCCTCTTCCAGCGAGGTGATGATCTTCTTCCTGTTCTGGTTGAGCGAGTAGCGCTCAGCATTGAGAGACGCTATGCGTTCGTTTATGTCATCGACCAACTGCTTGGTGCTGTCCTTGTCCTGGGCACGGAAGTCGAAGGCGTCGAGCAGTTTCTGCTTTTTCTCGGCCTCTTTCTGCTTGAGCAAAAGAATGCCCTCGATCTTGCTGATGTCCTCAATGGACCCGCCCAGCTCATTCTTGATGGTCTGCGCGGTGGACTGCTTCTTCGCGAGCTGTTCTTCCTTCTCGTAGTGCAGTGCCACAAATTGAGCGTCAAAGCCGAGGACGTGAGCTAGAAAAGGCTTCCAATCCGAATGCGCAGCCGCGAACTTGCGCAGATGAAACACGTCGCGGAAATCGTCCTGGGAGCGCAGCAGGTAGCCCAATCCTTTGCGGAACGCCCAAGGCTTAAGTGCACGCCAGTCAAGCAATCCATCCAACAGATCACGCGCCCGCTCGAAAGGCATGTCTTTGTGATCCCATTCCGACAGCGGTAATCCCGACAAGTCCTGATGCCCGGCCTCGTGGCGTTTGAAGCTAATCTTAGTGGCTTCTTCCACGCCGCGCCTAATCGTCACGAACGAAGCATCTTCCAGCTCGATCTCCAGGAAGAAGACGAAGTCCTGGAACAATTCGGCGTGCTTGAAAAGAAAGAACTTGGGATCGCGCCTGGCAAGGAAGCCGAAGTCGAGCAAGCGACCAAGCGTGGTCTTGCCGAGGTTGTGAGTGTCCTTGTTTCGGTTCTCCGGCAGGCGAATTTCAGCCATGACGACATTCAAGCCCTGGACGAACTCCACGGGCTCGAACAAATCAGGCTTGTTGGAATAAAGTCTAGACAGCTTCATTTGACCCCATGTACTCCACAGCGTCGGTCTTAGGGCGATATTCGATCAGGCCCATGAGATACAGAAAATTCAGTGCCGGCAAGAACAGCACGTCCCCGCCGACGACATTCTTTTTCGCGAACTTGACCAGCACGTCGTACTCATCCACGCGCCGGGCCTTCAAGCGAGCCAGCAGCATCAACGACACGTTGATGACTGTGCGATCAGGATGAGAGTGCTTGGTCGGCCGCAGCATCGCCTACCTCCCCGATATCACAGTTCCAGTACATGTAGAACAGCACGGCGCGCGTCAAGCGCTTGTGGGCGTGCTGTCGCAAGACAGGATCGCGGTTGAATAACAGGTCCACCAGATACTCCATAATCTCGTCGAAGGTTTGGTAGTCCTTGCGCTTGGCGATGATCTTGAGTTGGAACTCATCGACCACCGACTCGTACATGCGCTGCAGCTCGAGGTTTTCCGGTGCCGCCAGGAAAGTCCGAATTTGAGCGGTCTCCTTCAGGTACTTCCGCCGCTGCGCCCTGGCGTAATCGGCAGTCATGTCGTTGAGTATATTCTTCTGCTCGTAGGGCACACGCGGAGTCGGTGGATCGTCAAGCAGTGCGACCACACTATCTTTCTGCCGGGCAAGTGCTTGCACTACGTCGGCGAGGTCATCGGGGCTGACGATCAGCGGCGAACCGACCGGATCAAGGTCCGCTTCCCTCGCAACATCGGGGAAGCGCTTAAGCCAGATTTCAAGTTGCTCCAGTCCACAAAGGTAGATCGACGAGGCGGGAATGTCGCACTGATGCGCGATGTAATCGCGTATCTCCGTTTCGGCATTGCCCGTCAGGCGACGATTAGCGAACAGCATGTAGTGATCGAGCTGCTTGGCTTGGCGTAGACTCTTGATGCGCGGAATTTCTTTGCCCAGCACGGTGTTCGCGGCTGCCGCACTGAAGAAATCGGACTCGGAAAAATTACGGTTATAGCCGTTGGTGTGCTTGGCTTGAACGATGGTTGTACCGACCCACGGCGCCGTCTTGCTCGGGTGTAGTTCCGCCGTCCCAATAAACTTGGCATCGCGTCCACCATCAGGCCCTTTTGCGAAGCCCTGTACTGAGGCCCCAAGCAGCCGCTGGCATAGGAGAACAACCAAGGTCTCGAACTGGTCATAACTGAGATCTTCGTATGCAAACTTCATAAGGCTCTCAAATTCCAGTCCGGTCTGCTCATGATTCGAACGCACCTAACGCACCGTTCAGTGGTGGGCGGCGCCACCTCGGGACATCTGCATGCTAAAGACGCCGTCGGCGCCGGCCAGCCACTGCAACGGATGGTTGGCACTCCTTCTCCACTCATGCGTATGAGCTACCCCTGTCGAGCGAGTGTATCGGCGTACCTCACCGCCTCCTTCACTTCGTAGCTAAGTGCCATTTCCCTTGCCGAACTGAGGACCGCTTCGCCGACGGGGCTGGAAACGCGCAGTTCTTCTCTGGCTAGGAAGAGCGTGGCGATCGTCGCACCGCGATAGTCCCCTACGTTCTTCAAGTCACTAATTGCCTTGGCGTATAGTCTGCGGCCTTCCTGGAGGTCACCCTTTCTGAATTCGATAAGGCCCCTGGTAGCCGCAAAGGTGCTACGTTCCCGGGCCCTTAGACTGGCCTGGTCTATGGACTGCTGGACCTTGGCCGCGTCTGCCACGCGGTTGAGCGAGGCAAGCGAAAATGCATGGTTATTCTTGATCAGGAAGCTATCCGGTGCGGTAGCCTCGGCTCTCTCGAGTATCGCAAGGGCCTCCTCGTCGTCTTGCAGACAGACGGCAGCAATGTAGGAGGCAAGGATGACCGGCCGAGACGCGAAAGGCTGGAACCGACACCAACCCTTTGCATACCCAAGTGCCTGCTCGAACTCCCCTGCTCGGAGGCTGCGGCGAGCATCTGCTTCATACGTTGCCACGACAATCTGCGACGGTCGTGCCACCTCTTGTCGCAGTGCCACGCCGAGCCATTCTATTTGGGCGACCGTGTTCTCATTGGGGTCTTGCAGTGCTTGGGGAATCAACTTCTTAGCCTTTCTAGCGGACCCATGCCGGGCCTCTAACGTACTCAGGGTAGCAACCAGTTCATTGATCGCCCATGGGGACAGGTTCGCGTCCCCTATGATGGTGCGACCCGCCCTTATCAGACGGCTACTTCGTCCGAGACTCTCCGAGATCGCGACTTCTGGAGATATCAGCCACGGATCACGACGCGACAGTGGCGAACGCCGCAAGTAATACAGGGACTTGTCTGCCTGATCCAGGTGGAGAAAGCACCGCGCCGCAGAGCGGAGTATGAAACGATTGTCGGGGGCGAGGAAGACGGCAATGTCCATGCTTCGCACGGACTTGCTCTTCTCCCCTGCGAGCGCATACCGATAGGCCAGATCTGCCCAGACTATAGGACTTCGAGGGAATCTTCGGGTTAGTGCTCTAAGATGTGCGATTGTAGCCCTGTTGGCCAATTCCTCGAATGGAAGATCAACCTGACTAGGCGTCGGGGTCCGCCCGCCCCGGAGGTAGGATTCGGCAATCTGCCGCCCCAAGGAATGCTCTGATTCGGCGGACGCGCTGACGAAGCCGGCTGCCTCGCGACCATCGTGGTCATGGAAGGCACCGGACACAAGAGCCGTCCCCACCACGTCCAAAGCATGGGCCAAGGTGCGCTTTTGACGCCACTCCTCTGCCTTGACCGCGAAGGCCATGGGCGAAGAAATCTTAGGCGTCTCCCGCTCTGCCACGGGCTCCAGATCACCAAGCTGGGAAGCGATCCCAAACGGATACCAGCGAGGGAGAATCTGACGATTCGTATCATCGAATGTCTGGCTCATAGCATACGGAGCTCCGCGCGGCGCGCCAGAAGATCAAGAGTGGAGACGAATCGCTCCAAGCTGCATCGCGGGACGAGCGACCCAACGTTCCTGATGTCGCCGCGGAGCGCGGGATCAGGTTCGCATAGGTGTGAGACCAAATCGACGATTTGTGGCGTGAGGGCCTGGGCTAGCGGTCGCATTTGGGCTTCCAGGTCAACCAGTGCCTCCTGGAACGCATGGCGAATGTATGGTAGATCATTAGCGAAGTCCGATGTCGTGAAATTGATTCCCTTGAAACCGCGAATCTTGGAAACAATGGCCTGCGTCGCCGAGCAGTTTGCGAAGTAGAAGAATACCAGGCTTCCCAAAAGGTACATGTCGGCCAGACACCTTTCGGAGAAAGAGCGGTTTGCCTGGAGGTCGTAGAACTGTTCTGGCGGAGCATAGCCGACATCCCCAGGGATGCGGAGGCCATCAGTAGGGGAAGGGATCGTGGAGTCTGAGGCACGACCGAGGTCAGCGAGTTTGGAGCCTTGGTCCCCAAAGACCAGCACGTTCGATGGCTTGAGATCTTGGTGTGCGATACCGGTGGTATGAAGCTGCCTGAGCCCCACGGCGGAATGATGGAGGGATCGGAGGCACCACGCTAAGTCGAATACGGAGAACTGGGCCACCTCATCCCGGATGTCGCCAGTGGCGTGCTCAAAGATCAGATAACAGACGTTCTGCAGAGGTCCCAGTGTGCCTGGAACTACGACCGTTCCGTCTGCGAGCGGAGTGACCACGCGATGCAGCTTGTGGACCACGCACTTGGATAGGAGGTCTCGCTCGAAGTTGTATGCCGCCGTCATTGCCTGCAGCTCTCGGGCAAAATCAGGGGCCTGGAACGCTTTTGTGAAATCCAGAGCCTTCAAGAACGCCCGGCGCCCCGTCGGATCCTCAACGATATACCCAACAGAGAAATGGCCTCCGGTAGCATGCGGTGGTGGTGTGATCTGCTGAATCACCTTCCATCCTCCGTCCAACGTCAGCCCCGCGAGGCACTCAGCTGGTCGCATATTGGGTCCTCATTGTGCCAACGCTCCGGTTCAGCGGCGGGCCGCGCAGCGGACCGTCCGCTGCAACCGATTGATACTCATACAGGCCTCCTCCTCAGCATGCCGCGTCCGCGGTATGCTGAGGAGGGTGTCATCAAGAACCTCAGAGAGGAGGAGACCTTATGAGATTCTATTCTCGAGAACATCGATACTATTGTGGCATCGATCTGCACGCCCGATCCATGTATGCATGTATTTTAGACCAGAAGGGCGAGGTTGTGCTACACCAGAACATGCCCGCCGGCCCCGATCCCTTTCTCAAAACCATCGATCCTTTCCGTGAGGACATCGTGGTAGCCGCCGAGTGCATGTTCACCTGGTATTGGCTTGCCGATCTCTGCGCCCAGGAGAGGATCCCCTTCGTCCTCGGTCATGCTCTCTACATGAAGGCCATCCATGGTGGGAAGGCCAAAAATGACCGGATTGATTCTCGCAAGATCGCCGGGTTACTGCGCGGGGGCATGCTTCCCCAAGCCTCCGTCTATCCCCCGGAGATGCGATCCACCCGAGACCTCCTGCGCCGGCGGTGTTCCTTGGTCCGCAAGCGCGCGGATCTGACGGCCCATATCCAGAACACCAACAGCCAATGCAATCTACCCGAGTTCGGTTGCCGCCCACACCACCGGTGCCACGCCGAGCGGATTGCCGGGCAATTCACAGATCCCCATTGGTATTGGCTCGCCGACCTCTGCGCCCAAGAAGGTATCCTCTTTGTCCTCGGGCATGCACTCTACATGAAGGCCATCCATGGCGGAAAAGCCAAGAACGACAAGATCGACTCCCGGAAGATCGCCGGCCTGCTTCGAAG